>NZ_JAXKBY010000166.1:0-21640 GCF_036552745.1 Faecalicoccus sp. | reverse complement strand
CCCTATGGTTTTCTTATATTCAAATATTCTTATTTTATACGATGAATAAAAGCGATATTCATTCTTTTGATAAAGATCTACCCACATTTAGTACAGAAGAGCCATAATTTTTCTAAATTTTTTCTGAGTAGTGCTTTATCATTGGTAAATACTTTTCGAATACAGCCATCTAAGCTGATAGTACGATCAGGATGATCTTTATAATAGATACTTTGCATCCCCTCTCGTTTGATCAAATATGCCTTTAACATTAATTCCCAAGCGTTACAGATAAAAATACTAAAACCCTCCACACGATATTTAATCGTTGGTTTATTATAAAGTTCAATGGCCATTGCGAAACATTCCTTTGATTTTTCTATCAATTTATCCTCAATCATATTCTTCCTTCCATTCTTTTAAAAATTCTTATTGTCATCACTAACATCATACTATTAAACCTATGTATTATATAGAAATATATATTCTAAATTTATACTTAATATAAGTATTGTGAATTTGTTTCGTGAAGTGAAAAAGTAAATTCCACACCTAGAAAGAAATTATGAAAAGTGGAAACAACTCATACAAGTTCAGTATCTAAAAGAAGATATTGAACTTTTTTAATGATTTATCTTGAAACTTTGATATACTTGTATCGATAGTAAGACTTATTTCAACCACGTCAAAAAGGACACTGAAATCTACATTTTTTAAAATGTATGACTAAATTCCACTGTCCGGTTGTTATTATGGTTGAATAATCTCCTGCTGTTAAGAATTTTATTATTTATTTTTTTATTAGATTCGGAGTCCTATCTATGCTCTCTGAATCTATTTCTCTAATTTTCAGTTTTTCTAAAATATTAGAATTGTCATGAAAGAAATTAAAGACTTCGATAGGGCTTTTTCCCATCAGTGATTCTCTTTTATAGGAGTTTACATGAGAGAAGACGAGATCTACATCTTCCTGGGACTGAAGTCCTATTTTTTTTAGATCTGCGCCGCTGGGGCAGACATAACGGAATAAATTGTGATTGTTTTCTACATGGGGCTTCTGGCTGGAAGCCATAGGATCACAATAAAATACATGACAACCCAGTTCCTCCATATCTTCCGCACATACGAATTCACTGCCACGATCCGTAAGAATGACTTCAAATAAATTTTTAAAGTCTTTTTCGCCTAAAGCAGAATATATCGAACGTACACCTTTGTACATCTCATCCGAATTCTTGCACGTATGAAATATTCCTTTCATGAAATGATATTTCACGAACTGGAATGTTTGAATAAAAGGTCCGTTTGAAACATCATTATATACCGTATCCATCTCGACCACAGAAGCCTCTGGATGCTGGGCCATGTAGTTTTCAAAATCCCTGTAGGAACGACCTTTCAGATATTTCTTGTCCTTTCTTGGCTTATAGACGCCTTTCTTCTTGCCGGGTTTTCTTCGCACCTTGATTCGAAGGTCAATGTTCTTGATACCAAACTGTTCAAAAGCGCCCTGTTCGATATAGTTGTAGATTGTCTTTTCACAGTATTTGATTTCTGGATGTGTCATGAGGATATGAGCGATGGACTGCCCTTTTTCAAGGAGCGGCTTTAGGGTTTCGGATAAATCTCTGGCTTCCAGGGAAGATATATTCCACCCCGTTCTGGAATCTTTCAAAGTATATTCGTATTCATCCTGTGCAGCTTGAGCCTCATAGAATTTTTTAGTGAGCTTGCAGGAAGATTTTTTATCACATCCATTACAGACCCCGCTGGAAGAATCTTTTGTTTTACAGGGTATGGGAACTCTTTTATCACAGGCATTGGGACAGAAAGAATTGAATCCGCAACGTTCGATATGAACGCAGTCATATGTGCCGCAGGAAGAAACACCGGAACGAGAGAATTTTTTAAAGAAAGAATGATTCTTAATTTCCTTGCAGATAGAGGATTTATCCATGCCCAGGGTATCGGCAATGGATTTACGGGAAGAGTTATTATTCAAACCTTTTTCAATAATGATACGATCTGAAAGAGTAAGATGCTTATGGTTGGCCATGATGAATACCTCCTAGAACAAAAACAGCAGGAGATGAAGAAATTGTAAGAAAAAATGCCACAAAAAAGAAAGTTGAAATTCTGTAAAAGTGAAATCAACGAAATTCTTCTAGGTGTGGAATTTACTTTTTCACTTCACATTGTGAATTTGTTAGCAATTTCTTCTTTTTTTTAAAGGCATTGTCCGATATAATGAAATGGGTAAAAAAAGTATATTAAGGAGGAACTATGCGCGGTATATACAATTCAGTTACAGATTTGCGTCGTAAGGTCTTTGCGGCTATCGCCAGCATGGCCTATGGGGACTGTGACGATCTTGCCAAACGAATCGAACAGATTCCATATGAACTGTTACCAGGTGATAAAGCAACCTATCGTAACAGTATTTTCCTGGAAAGAGCCATTATCGGTGAACGTTTACGTTTAGGTATGGGTCTTCCTACACGAGATGCAAAGGAGTTTAAAGCCTTATCGGACGGTATTGAAGAAAGTGCGATTGCGAAAAAGTATTATGATGATCCGTTAGTTAACATCATCAAATTCGCATGTAATGCTTGTCCGGAAAAGAAAGTATTTGTCACAAATGCCTGTCAGGGATGTCTTTCTCATCAGTGTACAGAGGTTTGTCCAAAAGATGCGATCCATATCGTAAACGGACGTTCTTTGATTGATCAGGATAAATGTATCAAGTGTGGACGTTGTATGGAAGCTTGTCCTTACAAAGCTATCACAAAGATTGAACGCCCATGTGCGGCCAGCTGTGGTATGGATGCGATTCACAGTGATGAAGATGGAAAAGCCGTTATTGACTATGATAAGTGTGTCAGCTGCGGTATGTGTTTAGTGAACTGTCCATTTGGTGCCATTGTCGATAAAGGACAGATCTTCCAAACTATTTATGCGATGAAGGAAGGACACCGTGTCGTTGCGGCCGTTGCCCCTGCTTTTGTCGGACAGTTTGGACCAAGTGTAACACCGGAAAAATTGACAGCAGCGTTAAAAGAATTAGGCTTCAGCGATGTTGTCGAAGTTGCCATCGGTGCTGACCTTTGTACGATCGAAGAAGCAGAAGACTTCATGGATAAAGTGCCGGAAAAACAACCTTGGATGGCCACTTCCTGCTGTCCTGCCTGGTCTGTTATGGCTAAAAAGCTTTTCCCACAGTATGCTTCTTATGTTTCCATGGCTTTAACACCAATGGTATTAACTGCACGTATGATCAAAAAAGACGATCCAGACTGCAAAGTTGTATTTATTGGTCCATGTGCGGCCAAGAAACTGGAAGCCAGCCGTAAGTCGGTACGAAGTGATGTAGATTTCGTACTGACATTTGAAGAAGTCATGGGTATGTTCATTGCCAAAGGGGTAAAACTGGAAGAAATCGAAGGTAATGATCCACTGTTAAAAGGAACGAACCGTGGACGTGAATTTGCCGTGAGCGGTGGTGTTGCCAAAGCCGTTAAGTCTTTGATCAACAAGAAACATCCGGAAGTAGAAGTTAAAGTACAGGCGGCTGAAGGTTTGAAAAATTGTAAGACGATGTTGATGATGGCAAAAGCCGGACGATTGGATGGATACCTGTTAGAAGGTATGGCTTGTCCGGGAGGATGTGTTGCCGGGGCCGGTACTTTACAGCCAATCGCAAAATCCAGTGCTGCTGTTAAGAAGTATGCCAATGAAAACACACTGGTCAACTGTGATGAAAGTCCATACGGTGATCGATTGGAAGAATTGACAAAAGGATAAAAAGAAGACCGAGATCAATGATCTCGGTTTTTATTATACGGCGGGCCAAACTTTTACGTGGAGCATATCTCCTTCTTTTTTGTTCAATACATTTCGAATACGTTTTAAAACCCCGAAAATATAGATAATCTTGCCTTGATCATCCTTTAAACCCATATTCACTATACTTCCATCGTATTCTATGCCGTCAAATGTCGTATGAACGCGTATTCGACCTTTTCCAAATTCTTCTCTGATATCCCAGGGAAAAATAACGTAAGCCCCACCCTTTTTTGGGATTTCATGAAGAATCGCATCAAATTCATAAACTTTTTTCATCGTATACTCTCCTTTTCATCTTATCAACATGGGTGCAAGCACAAGCATATAGCCAACAAGAAATAAAATCAGATGTTTTGGTTCGCGATGAATAGCCACAAATTCACGAATCAAAGCGCTGGGCCAATAGTACGAAGCAACACGGGATCCAATTCCCGTACAGGAAAAATTCAATTTTGAACAATAGCGCAAAGCTCTGTACACATGATAGTTGCTCGTAACAAGGGCAACGTAATGTCGCCCCGGAAAAGATTCAATCAGCATTTTGGAAAACTTTAAATTTTCCCAGGTTGTTGTCGATTGATCCTCCATTTTTATTTTCTCTTCAGGGATTCCCTGCGATAGAAGATAATTCTTTATAGCCATTGCTTCTGAACAAACTTCATCAGCACCTTGTCCGCCGGAAGGAACCAGTATCGGCGGTGTTGGATCCTTGCGATAGACTTCAATGGCCTTGTCACAGCGATCTTTCAACAACTTAGTGACGGTTCCATCTTTTTTGAGTCCGCTTCCATGAATGATCACATAATCAAAATCTCTTTTATGCGGAATGATTTGCAGAAACAGGCAATAAAACATGAAGGCAACAAAAACCAGTGATACATAGATGACCGACATGGAAATAAAGATCAGCCCCTGCGACAGGTGCGAAAGAAAGGCAGTCCATTGATCTACAACTAGCGATCCCGTCAGTAAAACAAATATGAAGGTTGCGATTTCCCCAATCCCGATAATGATCCCAAAAGCCAGTGATAAAAGATTTCCCAGAGAATGCCCTTCTCTTCTCCACATCAAAATACCATTCCAAATCAATCCGACAGGAACAAACAAAATCAAAAGAATGATCAAAAGTAACAGTATGATAAAAGTGGTTGCCGCATACTTACCGGCTAATGAACAAAGAAAAGGGATGCTGGAGCAGCCAGCCAACATCAAAAAAAATGTATTCCGATACCGACTTCGATTGCGATGCATCGAATAGATAAAAATCAACCAGAAGAAAAGAGCGGGAATCGCCGCATGCCACACATTTTCAAAATAATTCATAGTTTTATTCTACGATAGCTCACCAAAAATGTCATTCTATTTGTTCATCATAAAAAAATGGCTCTATCAAGCCATTTATCCCCATACCTCTTCGGCAATCTCTTTCACCAGTGCCAGTTTATCCCATTGATCCTGATCTACCAGCTTATTTCCGATTTCACAGGATGCGAAACCACACTGTGGACTTAAATATAAACGTTCCAGATCGACATACTGCGATGCTTCTTTAATACGATCAATGATCGCCTCTTTCTTTTCTAAGGCAGCCGCTTTGGTAGTCACCAGTCCTAATACCACTTTTTTATCCTTCGGTACAAAACGTAGTGGTTCAAAGCCACCGGAGCGTTCGTCATCAAATTCAAGATAGAAGGCATCTACATTTTCTCTCGCAAATAAGAAAGAAGCAATCGGATCATACCCTCCGCTGCTGGCCCAGGTGGAATGATAATTTCCTCGGCAAACATGTGTTGTGACAACTAGATCATCCGGTCGATTTTCTAACGCTAAGTTATTTAAGCGTAAATATTGTGAAGCCACATCTTCCAAGGAAACTTCTCCATTTTGACGGGCACTCCAATATTTGGTATCACAAAACATACCCCATGTGCAGTCATCCATCTGAATATTACGACAGCCGGCCTGATACAACTCCTGAATCACCGTTTGATAGGCCCTGGCAATATCCTGGATCAGTTCTTCCATATCTGGATAAATGGCCAGTGTCTGTTTTCCATTATCCTCTCTGAACAATTCTGCCAACAACTGTGCCGGTGCCGGAAAGGTCTGACGGGCCACTGTATTTTCATCCTCTAATTGTTTTACAAAGCGATAATGTTCGACAAACGGATGATTTTCACCGGAAATTTTCCCAACCAGCTTGATAGAACCCGGTGTTGTTTCCTCACCATGAAAGAAATACCCGTGATCCAGTTCAATTTCTTCGATTCCATTCAATCCCCACATAAAATCCAAATGCCAATAGCTTCTTCTGAATTCCCCATCGGTGATCGCATGATAACCGGCAGCTTTCTGTTTTTGGATCAGCTTCGTAATTTCTTCATCCTCCACCTGCTTTAATGCCTGAGCATCGATCTTTTTTGCCTTGAAATCGGCTCTAGCTTGTTTTAAGCGTTCCGATCGCAAAAAGCTTCCCACAAAATCATATCGAAATGGACCATATAATTGACGCATCGTGTCATCCTCCTTATTTATGACTCTAATCTTAATCGATTCAAATGGATTCGTACAATATAAAAAAGAAACAGTTTACCATAGGATCAATCTATGGCAAACTGCTTTAGAATTTCGATATATTGTTTCGCAAAGCGACTATATACAACCTGACTGTGATGAATAAATCCAATTTCCATATAATCTTCAACATCTAATGGAATCGCAATGATGTCTTTTCCGTTTAACTGCTCATTGATCACACCGCTGCAGATCGTATAACCGTTTAAGCCGATCAAAAGATTAAAGAGAGTCGCTCTGTCACAGACACGAATATCCTTTTTACTTTCCAGCGTACTTAAAATTTCTTCTGAAAAATAAAACGCATTGTGCTCTCCCTGTTCATACGATAATCGAGGATAGGCCTCTAAATCTTGCAGCGTGACAAGTTTCTTTTTGGCCAAAGGGCTATGAATACCGACAAATACATGCGGTCTGGCGATAAAAAGACGCTCAAACTGTAAATCATGTTCTTTAAAGGCTTTTTTCAAAACCGCTTCATTATAGGCATTCAGATACAAAATACCAACTTCACTCTTTAAGCGTGCTACATCCTCTATGATCTCATACGTCTGCGTTTCTCGAATACTGAAATCATACGTATCGCCTACTGTTTTCAAAAGCTCGACAAAGGCTTCGACCGCAAAGGAATAGTGCTGTGTGGAAACACAAAAAGAATGACGAACCGGCATGGCTAGGGCATAGCGCTCTTCCATCAGATGCGTCTGCATCAAAACTTGTCTGGCATAGCCTAAAAACTCCTCGCCTTCTTTCGTTAGGATCACGCCTTTATTGGTTCTCTGAAAGATCGTGATCTGAAACTCATTTTCCAGTTCTCGAATGGCCGAGGTCAAAGAAGGCTGCGAGATATACAGCTTTTCTGCGGCCTTGCTGATGGTTTGGGAGCGAGCCACTTCTACGATATATTTCAACTGCGTTAACGTCATGTACTTATCTTCTTGTCAACAATACGACACTTTCTACATTGGTCGTATTCGGAAACATATCCACCAGATCCATGGTTTTTGCCTTATAGCCCTGGCGAAAGAACAGATGTAAGTCACGGACCAGACTTCGTGGATCACAGGAGATATATAAGATCTTTTTAGGATGCAAAGCACAGGCATTCTCAATAAATGTCGGTGTGGTTCCGGCTCTGGGCGGATCTAATACGATCACATCAAAATGAGTGTGATGTTTTTTGGCTTCTTCCATAAAACGTGTGGAATCCATAGAAACAAAACGCGCGTTCTTGATATGATTTTGTTTAGCGTTTTCTTTGGCAAAGCCAATCGAGTCCGCATTGATTTCCACCCCTGTCACCATTTTACAAAAATCTGCCAGGCTTAAACCGATCGTACCAATACCACAATAAGTATCCAATACCATTTCCTGTCCCTGCAGCTGCAACTTTTCTTTGGCCACCTTATACAATAACTCGCACTGGTCATGATGAACCTGATAAAAGGTATTAGCGCCCATCGTAAAATCTAAACCGCAAAGCTTGTCTGTGATCGTGCCATCACCATATAAGACAAAGGCTTCATTTTCTAAGACCACGGATGTGTTTCGCGGATTCACGCTTTGAAGAATCGTTTTGATTTCTTTAAATTCACTCACTAAGGCATTCACCAGATTTCGCCGGGAAGGAAAAGCTCTTTTGGCTGTCACAAAGACGATCATAACCTGATTGGTTTGGCTGGCATAACGAATCAGAACATGGCGCAGCAGCCCGGTTCCGGTTTTTTCGTTATACAACTCGATCTTCATGGAATCTACCAGTTCGGTGATACATCCGATGATCGCATCCACATTTCTTGGATGCATTAAACAATTCTTTGTAGCCACTACGGCATGAGAATGTGGTGCATACAGTCCAGATACCACTTTCCCTTTGTATTTGGCAAAACCAACGATTATCTTATTACGATAGCCTTTGATGCGATTGGCTTTATATACATTCTCAATTTGAAGCTTTAACCGATTTCTCTTTAACAAGGCTTCCACGTTGTTCTTTTTTTCCTGTATCTGTTTTTCATAATCCAGATGCAGTAAGTTGCATCCCCCACAAATTTTACTGACTTTACACTTCATGAATCTTTTCCCTAACTTTCTGTTCGATTTCTTCGGGGTTTCGTAAGGTTATGACATGAAACCCCAGCTGCCTGGCTGCCTGTGTATTTTCTTCTTTATCATCAATAAAAAGACACTCCTGAGCCTTTAAATCATACCGCGACAATAAAAGCTGAAAAATGGCCGGATCCGGTTTAATCAATCGATCCTGATACGAGTAAATACCACCATCCACATCCGCAAATATATTGTTATTCTCAATAAAATATTGATACGAATCTTCCGGTATATTGGAGAGAATATAGATCTTATACCCTTCTTCTTTTAACTGTTTCATCAATTGTATGCTGCGATCAAAAGGTTTCACATAACGTGCCCATGTCGGTATCAGCCTTTCAATCTCTTCTTTGTAACAAGGCATACGTTTAATGGCCGCTTTTTTTAATGTAGCACCGGAATATAGCCCTTGATCATATGCATGCCACAGTCTCTCTTCAAAAAAGAGTGTATAGAGATCCTGTGCTATTTTCGGATCTTTATAAAAGTCATTTAAAAATTCTTTTGGCTGAAACGTTGCCAGAACATTTCCTACATCAAACACAATATTTTTTATCATAGTCATAAGTATATCAAAAAGTCATAAAAAAGAATATGTTTCGATATACCGAATCAAAAGAGACTTCTATGCCGAATCATGTAATAGATATAATACAAAGAAGACAAGCCCCATGTTAAAGGATAGACCCAATAGACAAATTGAATATCATAAAAAAGAGAACCGGTCACACTTAAAAAGACAACTCGTGCAACACACCAGCATAAAATCATAACCATCATCGGTATCATAGGCTTTCCGGCACCGCGCTGCAAGGCCGAGAATGCATGGGTAAATGCCAACAGGCAGAAAAAGAAACCGGCAATCTGCGAGCGATCTACACCAAAGGCAATCACTTCCGGATTTTGATCAAACAACATAATTAATGGTTTGGCAAAGATTACGGTTCCAATACCGATCAATTCCGCTAACAGCACACTGCATACGATTCCGAAAACAGCTCCTTTTTTGGCTCTTTCCTTTTGACGGGCACCTAGATTTTGTCCGACAAAGGTCGTAATCGCATTATTGAAGCTGATGATCGGTAAAAAGGCAAAGCCTTCGATCTTTGAATAAGCCCCACAGCCGGCCATCGCCATGGCACCAAATATATTGATATTGGATTGCACCACCACATTGGCAACTCCGGTAATAGAATTTTGAATCCCACTGGGAATTCCATTGCGTAAGATTTCCATTAACATCTCTTTTTCAATTCGAATATCGCGAAAAACCAGTCGATAACTTTCCTTACTGTTATGGAAAAGACGCATACATAAAAAAGCGCTGACAAACTGCGAAAGGATTGTTGCGAAGGCGGCCGCTTCGACACCCATACCACACCAGGCGATCAAAATATAATCTAGAACGATATTGATCAGACTGGAGATGATCAAATAATATAAAGGATGTTTACTATCTCCCAGAGCCTGCAGGATGCCGACAAAAATATTGTACATAACAAGACCCAGCCCTCCGGCAAAATATACACGAAAATACTTCAGTGATTCCGGCATCACCGTATCAGGCGTACCCATCAATTCTAAGATCCAGGGTGCTAAAAGAATACCGGCAGCCATCAATACGGCTGACATGATAAATCCAAAGGCAATATCGGTATGAATGGCAATCTTCAATCTTTCATAATTCTGTGCTCCAAAATAGCGGGCAATCACAACACCGGCTCCTAACGCAATACCGTTAAACAAGCCAATCATCATAAAAATCAAATTACCAGAAGAACTGACCGCAGCCAGCGCTTCACTGCCTAAATAGTTTCCTACGATCAAAGAATCCGCTGCATTGTATAATTGTTGAAATAAATTACTAAAGAAGATCGGCAGCGCAAAAAGAACCATCTGCTTCCAAATTACACCTTTTGTCATTGTCTTTTGTAGAACTGCCATAGTAAGACCCCTTGACCATTATAAGCATAAATCCTTCCTACGCCAAGAATATTTCCGATAATAAAAGTAGGATTTGCATCCTACTTATGACTATCTACTAATAATTCACAGATTTTACGTGAATAAGCAATTGGATCTTCGATGCTAAAGCCCTCAATCAGCAAGGCTTGATCATACAATACATCCGCTACTTCTTTGACCTTTTCTTTATCCTTGGCATACAGCTCTTTTAATGTAGAGAAGATCGGATGCGATGGATTGATTTCCAAAATACGCGTTGCCTTCATCGGCCCCATTGGATTGTCACCCGGCATATTCGCAAATACTTTTTCCATCTCAAAAGAGAGTCCTTCTCCAGCTGTTAAACAAACCGGATCCTCGCTTAAACGATTGGAAAGTTTTACTTCACTGACCTTATCCTTCAAGCTTTCTTTCATGAACTCCAGAAGATCTTTATTTTCTTCTTTTGTCTTCTCCAGTTCCTTTTTCTCTTCTTCGGTATTTAGATCCAAATCCCCTTGTGTCGCATTCTTAAATGTCTTTTCACGATAGTTCATCAATGTATTCATGACAAATTCATCAACTTCATCGGTCAAATATAAAACCTCAAACTCTTTCTTCTTCAAGGTTTGAACGATTGGTAACTTATCGATCAAGGCCACATCCTTACCAGATACATAGTAGATATCCTTCTGGTCTTCCTTCATACGATTTACATATTCGTTTAACGTAACCAGCTTTTGTTCCTTAGAAGAATAGAATAATAATAAATCCTGGAACTTGTCTTTATCCATACCATAGTTGTTATAGACACCAAATTTTAGGTTGATGCCAAATTCTTTCCAGAATTTTTCGTATTCTTCTCTTTCTTTTGTCAGCATCGTAGTCAGTTCACTTAAAACCTTTTTCTCAATACGAGAAGCGATTGCCTTTAATTGATGATCGTGCTGCAGCATTTCACGAGAGATATTTAAGGACAAATCTTGTGAATCAACTAACCCCTTAACAAAGCGAAGGCTGTCCGGCAGCAGTTCTTCGGCATGATCCATGATGAATACGCCTTTACAATACAACTGCAAGCCTTTTTTATAATCCTGTTGATAGAATCCCTGCGGTACATGGCTTGGAATGTATAATAAAGCGGTAAAGCTGACATTTCCTTCCACGCTGAAATGAATTACACGCTGTGGATCCTGAAAATCAAAGAAATGATCCTTATAGAACTGATTGTATTCTTCTTCGGTAATCTTTGACTTTTGACGTTTCCATAAAGGCACCATGGAATTCAACGTCTGATCCTCGATGACAGTTTCATATTCCGGTTTATCGGAATCTTTGGTTTCTTCTTTAACTTTGGAAGTTTCTACATTCATATGGATCGGATAACGAATATAGTCCGAATATTTACGTACCAGTTCTTTTAATTCATATGTTTCCAGATATTGAGAGTATTTTTCTTCCTCCGTATCTTCTTTTAAGGAAAGGATAATAGTTGTACCATGTCCATCTCTTTGAGCTTCTTCCATGGTATAACCACTTTCGCCATCACTTTCCCAGCGCCAGGCTGCTTCCTCTTCCTTTTTCGAAATGACAACCAGATCCTTTGCCACCATAAAAGCAGAATAGAATCCGACACCAAACTGTCCGATGATGTCAACATCACTCTTTGACTCATCATCCATCTGTTCTTTGAACGCTAAAGAACCACTTTTTGCGATCGTACCCAGATTTTCTTCCAGTTCTTCTTTGTTCATACCGATCCCATTATCGATGATCGTTAACGTACGTGCTTCTTTATTGGGTTCCAAACGAATCTCAAACTGATCCGGACTAACATGTCCTGCATGTTCATAATAATATTTATCAATCGCATCACTGGCATTGGAAATCAATTCACGTAAAAAGATTTCCTTATGCGTATAAATCGAATTGATCATCAGATCCAACAATCGTTTTGATTCGGCTTTAAATTGTTTTTTTCTGGTCATATTACCACTCCTTTTAGCACTCTTCCATTTAACCTGCTAATATAGTGTACAATATACCTTTAGCACTGTCAAGGATGATCTGCTAAAAGATGAAAGATTCTAAAAAAAAAAGCGATTCAATGTCGAACCGCTTTCTCTCGAAGTATCTGTGTAACCTTCTCCCAGGCCTCTTGTGCATGATCGGCATCCTCATGATCGGTTGCACCTAAATACGGTGTAAAGCCTAATCGGGCATATAAGGCAATAGCCCCATAGCTTTGCGATTGTGTAACCAGATACAAGGGATATTTGCCTGGCATTTCATCGTATTTCATACAAAGTTTTGTCAGCATGCTTTGAGCGATCTTTTGATGCTGCGCTGTTTCCTTAACGGCAACAAAATGAACTCGTAAACGTTTTTCTTCAAAGTCATGACCTGGCCATAATCCGGCAGAAGCCACCAGCTCTCCCTGTTGATCTGCCACAAATAAAAAGTTCTGTACAAAAAAAGCACGATCTTCCTTTAACATCGATTCCCATTTTTCCTTTGCCTGTGCTAAAGAATCAAATAAGCCCACTTCCAGCTGCAGTTTACACCAGGCTTCTTTTAGCGTGTCATCAAACTTGACATACTGATACTTTGTGTTTAAAGGAATTTCTTTTCGTACCGTTTTTCTAGGCATGACCATTAAGACCCGAATAAAGGGTACACTTTTATCCAATATTGTCATAGTTAACCTCACTTATATTGTCTTTATTTTAGCATAATTGCGATTTTGAAGGAATTGTGTCAAAATAAATTCGGTGATTAAAATGACATTACAAGAAACAATTCAAAAGTATTACGTACAAGGAAACTACAACTGTTCAGAAACCTTGATCCATGCCGCCAATGAGTATTACGATCTAAAGCTGGACGAGGGCTCTATGAAAGTCTTATCCGGTTTTGGCGGCGGTATGTTTATCGGCTCTACCTGTGGGGCACTCATCGGCAGTGTGGCAGCCGTATCTAAAAAAGTGATTCAGTCAAAAGCGCATGAAGAAATCGACACATTTCGCCCACAGATTCAAAAATGCGTACGAAACTTCAAAGAAAAGCTGGGTGGAATGGACTGTAAAGACATTAAGCCGATTCACCATGACAAAGAATCGCGTTGTTTGAAAACTTGTCTTTTGGCAGGAGAAGCATTAGAACAAACCATGAAAGAACTGGAGCTGGACTGATGTCCACTCTTTTTCTTATCTGTAAAAAAAGGAGAGTATGATTTTGATAAAGCTACTGTTGATCATTTTTTCATTTGGTAATTTCTTCTATGAAATGTTGACCTATGCCCTGATCCTTCATCAAAGAAAAAAGCCGCTGCCAGATACGATCAAAGATATCTATCCAGAAAAACATTATCAAACTTTTTTAGCCTATAAGAAAGACTATCGTAAGATTTTTATCTTTGAGCAAGTATTTGCCCTTTGTCTGCAGCTTTTTTGTGTTCTTTCCCCATTTTATACCTGGCTGCAGGATGCAAATCCCTATATCTGCCTTTTGAAGACTGTCCTTGTATTCATTGTGATCGAATGTGTGAGCGATCTTCCGATTTCTTATTACAGCACCTTCACCATTGAGGAAAAGTATGGGTTAAATCATCAGACAAAAAAAGACTTCTTTAAAGACGTCTGTATTGAAAAGATCACCGAATTTTTGATATTGTCGATCTTGTTTTCCTTTTTAATAGGGGTTGCCACTCATTTAGAAGACTGGACACATCACTTTTCCATCTCTTTTTCACAAGCTTTTTTGATTGGTCTCTTGATTGCCGCAGCTGGTTTTATCATCATGACTTTATTGAGTCTGTTCAGTTTGGCAGCCATGCGCCTTCAATATAGATTTACCGAATTAGAAGATGGTACCCTGCGCCAACAGATTCTTACCTTTTTAAAAGAATCCAGAAAGAAAGTGCATCATATCAAAGTTTATGATGAATCTAAAAAATCTAACTCTAAAAACGCCTTTTTGTTAAAGTTTTTAGGCTATCGAGAATTTGGTATTGCGGATAACTTTCTGGAAGAAAATTCACAAGATGAACTCTATGCCGTTTTATTGCACGAAATCGGGCATTTGAAACATAAAAAGAATTTGTTGAATTACACACAATACGCTTTTGGGATCGCATTGTTTCTGGGACTGGTATGGTTGATCAGCCATGCACCAGTCGTACTGACCTTTAATGGAATGATCAATACAGAGTTTCATTTATTTTATACCAACTACTATTTGACACTCAGTATCTTTCTTACATTTTGTAAGCCCTTCTTGTTTCTATGGAACTTGTTTAGAAACTATGTCTCCTGTAAGGAAGAACAGGAAGCTGATTTTAATGCCGTTGATCACGGCTATGGACAAGCCTTGATTCAAACCTTTAAAAAGATCTCTTCGGATGAACTGATTGATATCAACCCTCATCCATTGATTGAGTTAATAGAGTATGATCATCCTGGCATGTATAAAAGAATCTCTTATATTCAGAAACGCATGAAAAAAGGAAATGATGCGGTGTAGCTTCATTCCCTTTTTTATGTTATTTATTTTTTCGTTTGCCGAATCGCCGTTTCTTTTCCGGTTCTTCCTCTTCGATTTCAAAGGAATCCTCTTCTTCTACTTCATCGCCTTCCTCATCTAAATCTTCCCATTGTGAATCCAGATCATCTTCGGTCTGATCATCTGGAATCAGTCCTTCATTTTTGAATGTTTCTTCTCTTTCGCGAACACGAAGTCTTGCCTTCAACAAACGAACCTTTTTCTTAGAAGATGCAAGCATTCTTCCATACATACAAAAGAAGATAAAGGAAATCAAGAATAAGACGGCACAGGCCGCAATGACCGCAATAAATCCATTAAACAAATACTGCAGATAGGCCGCACAGGCACAAATCGCCATACAGATGAAGAATAAAAACATGGTAGAACGACAAGAATTGGCATGTTTTTTAAAGAATTTGAACTTTTCGGCTTCATTTGGAATTTCTTTTTTCAGATCATCGCCCTGAAGTTCATTTCTAAAAACAAACCATCCGGCATCTTTTTTCTTTTTAGCCGGCACACGAGAAACCAGCTTCCATCCATCCGCTTCCCATTTGCGCCATTCATGAGCTGAAGGTTCTACGACAAAATAACAGATAGAATAGTAATAGTCTCTAGGCTCTTCTTTGACAAAGAAATATTTCTTTCCTACATTACGTACATAGTGGAAGCCTTCTTTTGACTGTTCTTCCAGATATGCTTCCTCTTTATCATAGTGAGAGAGAAGAAATCTCTTTTTCTCCACATACAGATCATCTTCATCGTATTGGTTTTCATCTTCCAAAGATGTTTCAATTTCCGAGTCATCTTCTTCGGATTCCTCTTCCATTTCCACTTCTTTTGGTTCCTCAACCTCTTCTTCTACGACTTCGGCCACTTCTTCCGGCTGCTCTTCCTCAACCTGTGCTTCTTCGCTAACCAACTCTTCTTCCTGTTCCAACACTTCGTCTTCAACAGGAATCGGTTCCACCTTTACTTCTTCTACGATTGGTTTTGGCTCTTCCGGTTTGACTTCCTGTGGCTCCTGTTTTTTCTGTGAACGCTTTAATGGCTGTGACTTCAAGCCTTCTGCCACAAAAATATCCTGAACTTCCACATCTTCATTATCAAATACAGAAGCTTTTACTTTCACCTGGGCATGTCTTTGTGAACGTTTCCCAAAGATCTTATGCTTCGGTTCTTCCTTTTGCGTTGTATCAATTTCAAACACACTGGAGGCATCAAATCCCTTTAAATCCGGTTCCTTGATCTGCAAAGAAGAAATCATCTCTTTTTCCTGCAGTGCTTTTAGCTGTTCCAATGCACTTTGTTCTTTCTTGTTTTGATCTGTCATGTTCATCACTCCGAATCATAAATCATATCTATATTACACTTTTTTAGTAAGTTTAGTCAAATCAGATTCCAGAATCGAAAGTGCATCATCCTTCTTCGTTTTGTTCCGCACTTATTAAGGTATAACCAGTTTCGTCAACGACTTTTTTTAAAGCTTTCAAATCGATATTTTCATACGATACAACTACTGTTTGTCCTTTTTTATGCGAAGACTTTACCTTTTTTACATCAAAATGCTTACGGATCGCCGCGTTGATATGGCTTTCGCACATACCACACATCATACCTTCTATCTTTAGAATTGTTTTTACCATGTGAATCTCCTTAAAAAATAAGAGCAGATCACTTCATCTGCTCCTTTAGTTTGATTTCTTTACGAATGGCTTCCCAGTCATGATGGCAGCCTGTCGAGCCACATGACGAGCAGTCCCCAGTACACTGTTTAGGTTTTTTTCGTTGTTCCCACATCGAGCGTACGACCAGAAAAACGATAATAGAAAGTATGCCGATGACAATCAGATTTCCCATATCGTTTCCTCCTTCCAATCTATTTTACAGCTTGAATTTGGTTGATTTTCAAAGCTTCTGATTTAGGCTTATAACCTGGTCTAAATAAAAGATATAAGATTAAGATCAATAATGCAAGGGCAATGATCGTCCAGAAACCAAAGCTGACTTCTCCAAGCAACAATCCGCCCAGCTGATATACAATCAAAGAAGAAACATAAGCAAACACGCACATATAACCAATGGAGGCCACGGTCCATGTCGTATTGTTCATTTCTCGACGAATGGCTCCCATAGCTGCAAAACAAGGAGCACAAAGTAAGTTAAAGATCATAAAGCTATAAGCGGCAATCGGTGTAAAATCACGGGCAATCAATGTCCAAATCTCATTTCCCTCCTCAGAAACTTCAGAGAAGTTATACAGTACACCAAAGGTGTTGACCACTTCTTCTTTGGCAATCAAGCCGGTAAATGTTGCCACCGTTGCTTTCCAGGCCATATCGCCAACCCAGCCAAGAGGGGCAAAAATCCAGGCAATCGCACTTCCCAGACTAGCCAGAAGGCTGGTGTTATTATCTTCAACCATTCCAAACTGACCATCAGTAAAACCAAATCCCTGCAGGAACCAAAGAACGATAGAACTCAACAAGATGATCGTTCCGGCACGTTTGATAAAGCTCCATCCTCTTTCCCAGGTAGCACGAAGCACATTGCCAGCACTTGGCAAATGATATGCCGGCAGCTCCATGACAAACGGAGCAGGTTCACCGGCAAAAGCCTTAAACTTTTTAAGCATGATTCCACTGATGACAACTGCTGCGATTCCAATCACAAAAGCACTGGTTGCGACAAGAGAGCTTCCGCCAAAGACGGCACCGGCAAATAAACCGATAATCGGCATTTTAGCACCACAGGGGATAAAGCCCGTTGTCATGATCGTCATCTTACGATCTCGATCTTGTTCGATCGTACGACTGGCCATGATACCCGGAACCCCACATCCGGTTGCGACAAGCATCGGAATAAAGCTTTTCCCGGATAATCCAAAACGACGGAAGATACGATCCATAATAAATGCAACACGAGACATATAGCCTACATCTTCCATGATTGACAACAAGAAGAACAAGACAAGGATCTGTGGTACAAAACCTAATACGGCACCCACACCTCCTACAATTCCATCCATAATCAAGCCATACAGCACATCATTGACATGCAGGCTTGTCAAAATGCCCTCAAAGAAATTCGGAACGATTTCGCCAAACAGCACATCATTGGCCCAATCTGTACCCATGGTACCAATCGAAATAGAAGTACCTCCCATCGCAATCGTATAGACACAATACATAATGAGAACAAAAATCGGTAAGGCCAAAATACGGTTTGTCACGATTCTATCGATCTTATCTGAAATCGATAATTCATGTTTAGAGCCTTTCTTTTTTACCGCATGGGCAACAATTTTCGTTATAAAGTCATAGCGCTGTGAAGTAATGATACTTTCAGAATCATCATCGATCTTTTCTTCTACAGATTGGATCCATGGTTCAATCTGACTTTTTTGTGCAGTATCAAGCTGAATAAACTCATCAATTCTTTCATCGCGCTCAAAGACCTTGACCGCATACCAGCGAAGCATGGTATAATTCACCTGATTTTCAATGACAGCCTCAATTTTCTTTAAGGTCGTTTCAATATCTTTCGTATAAGTTTGCGAAATCTTTGCGACATGATGACATTTGGCAACCTCTATAGCCTTTAAGGCCGCCTCTTTGGTTCCTTTTCCTTTTAATGCACTGATTTCAATAACCGGACAATCCAGCTCCTGTGAAAGCTTGGAAATATCGATCTTATCCCCGTTTCGTTCTACCAGATCCATCATATTAACGGCCACAACCATCGGAATACCCAATTCCAACAATTGTGTCGTCAAATATAAGTTACGCTCGATATTCGTACCATCAACGATATTCAAAATGGCATCTGGTTTTTCCTTCACCAGATAATTTCGTGATACAACCTCTTCTAATGAATACGGTGAAAGAGAATAGATACCAGGTAAATCCTGGATCGTAACCTCGTTATGTCCTTTTAATGTTCCTTCTTTTTTTTCTACCGTGACACCAGGCCAGTTTCCTACCCGTTGTCTGGAACCCGTCAAATTATTAAATAACGTTGTTTTTCCGCTGTTCGGATTTCCTGCTAAAGCAATTTTTATTTCCATACAAAACCCTTCCTATTCTACCTCGATCATCTGTGCATCTTGTTTACGTACCGATAATTCATAGCCCCGAATATTCAATTCGATCGGATCGCCTAATGGCGCTACCTTGCGTATATGGATCTCTACCCCTTTGGTAATTCCCATATCCATAATGCGACGTTTCACGGCACCTGTACCTGTGATCTTTTTAACAAAAACCGTTTCTGAAGGTTTGCAATCTTTGAGTGTCTTCATTCTCTCATCCTTTCCTGAATTCTATACCATGATTCGAGTGGCCAGAGACTTATCCAATGCGATTCGAACGCCTTTGATCTCCACGATTAAGTTACCACGAATGCTTTGAACGACAGAGACTGTTTCATTCTCCATGATTCCCAGGTTTCGCAAATGGGTTCGAATTTTATCCTGCCCTGTAATTTTCACAATGACGTATTCTTTGCCCATTTGTGCAAATGTTAATGGCATAGCATCCCTCCTAAGTTAACGCTTCCTAATTAGCATTATCTAACCACAAAGTTAGTTTACACTTACCCCAGAAATAAGTAAAGTCTAATTAGAAGCATCTAACTTGAAAAATTATGCGAATTGTGCATAAAAAAAGAATACATGTCAAAACACATATCCTTTCTTCAATTATTCATGAAGCTCATAATACTTCTTGATTGTCTGAAACGTCTCATCGCTGATGACATGCTCCAAGCGACAGGCATCTTCTTCAGCCGTAAACTTATTCACTCCGATCTGTTGAAGCATTTTGGTAAAGAATTCATGCCGCTGGTACGTATGTTGGGCCGTTTTTTGTCCTTCCCCTGTCAGCTTAACTGATTTATCCGGATAGATTTGAATCAGCTTGTCTGCCTGTAAGATCTTTAATGCGTGAGAAACGCTGGATTTTGAGAAACCCAGATAACTCGCAATATCAATATTATGCACAGTATCCAACTGCTTTTCCAAAATCAAAATAGCTTCCAAGTAGTCTTCTAACGATTGTCCCAATTCCTGCATTTCTTTATTCTCCTTTCGCACAAAAAGCCCCTGAGGGCTTTTCTATCCTTGATCGTACTTAGAAATTAAATAAGGTAAGGTATAGGTATATTGAGGAAATTCTTAAATCAGAGCTCCTATGCGCGCTGCATAGAAAGATACGATCAAGAGTGCTGATAAATTCTTAATTTCAGACTTCTTTACAACGACTGTTTGCCGTTGTATCCTTTCAAGATATCTGGGAAATATCCTGAAAAACACCATTTAACCATAGACTGCTTATCCTATAAAAGAGTCGAATGATTTTTATATCTAGAATCAAAATGAATAGCAGTCTTTATATAGTCTTTTCGAGAGTCATCTCGAAACGCGGCAGTTATCAGTTATAATTCTCTAACTGATGACGTTAGATTACTCTAACTTCCTGTGAAAGTCAAGCCAAACGATTGAATCAAAGCATTCTAAGCCTGTGTTTCCATCAATTGTTCAATGCGACATCCATTTTCTACACCTCGAATAAATTGATTTCGTACATATTCAAAGAGTGAAAATAATTCCTTGCAATGGGTAACACTATTTTGATCATAGACCTTCCAGGCTCCCATACAACAACATGGTTTATTCTGAATAAAACCTAGCACGTCTTCTAACGGATATCCCAAAAAGATACCGATTTCATGCGGATAAGTCGCTTCTTCCATTCTTTTTTCCAAAAAATCCAGGCAGGCAGTGGGTGAGTGTGTAGGATACCCCAGGCGTTCTAAAAACACTCGGATTTTTTCTTGTTTCAGGATTTTTATAAAACTGTCGATCGAGTATAAATAAAATGTGATGCGCGGTCGTTCTGCCTGCAGGATTCGAAAAGCCAGGCCTTTTGCCTTAAACTTTTCGTTATATTCTAGAATTATTTCCTCGGCACAAGGAAACAATGTTCTAGATACATGAAACATATTCGCTATTTTGTACCCCTTGAGCGTAGGTGCACAATGATAGGCTAACAATTCTTCAAATTGATACTGTTCTGTTTTACACATTAGATAAAATCGCTTGTATGGCTTCGATATCCGCTGCTTCACCGGCATTTTCTACTTTGTACAGACATTCCACGCCATATTCATCCGCAATTTTATCGCCTGCTTGACAATATGCCTCTCCATAACTCGTGTCACCAGAAACAATAACACCTTTCAGATTTTGCCCGTTGGCCATCAAAAAAGACTCAACTTCCATAGGAATATCGCCATACCCATCGGTATACGTAAATAAGATAAATGGCTCTTCCATCACTTCATCACCCGATTGAATACATAGAGCATCTAGGCCCAACTCTGATACAATACCTTGCACATTCCCTGTCCGGGAAGCATATACATATTTCATAAAAACGTACCTCCTGTTAGTCATCGCTAACTCTACAGTTAGTTTAGTCTAACATAAAGCAGATGTCAAGACTTTTTATCCTTTCTGTTATGAAATGACGATTGTCAAGTGGAAATATTCACTTCTTTGATTATCGTCACTTTTTTTAAAATCAAGGATATTAGACAGGAAACTTCTTGTCAGAATTATCGGTGATTGGCCACTCTGTTATTCGTGGAT
>NZ_JAXKBY010000165.1:0-4323 GCF_036552745.1 Faecalicoccus sp. | reverse complement strand
TATCTTTTCCATTCAAACGCACAATTCCATTAGTCGGTCGATCCAGGGCCGCCAATATATTCAATAATGTGGTCTTTCCGGAACCGGATTCTCCCATGATGGCCACATATTCACCCTTCTCCACATTAAAATTGACATCGCTTAAAGCTTGCACTTTGTTGGAAGAAAAGCGTGTCGTGTATATTTTCTTTACATTTCTTACTTCTAATAATGACATAGATCATTCCTCCTTTGTGATTTCATTATAGGAAATCCCCAGGATTCCTGACATGGATTTAGCTTACAGTTTGCCTTTTAATCTTACAGTTTTGTAAGAAAGGTGTCACTCATGACGAAATCGTCTTCGATCCAATCCCAATAACACGCGAGTATAGGTATTTGGCTTGGATTCAATGGAAATCGTATGCTCCAGCTTACGACAGATTTCTTTACAGAGATACAGTCCCAAACCGGTAGCCTTTTTATCCTTACGTCCATTAAAGCCGGTATATCCCTTTTCAAACACACGAGCCAAGTCACCGGCACTGATACCGATCCCGTTATCTTCGATCACCAGTTGTTTAGAGTCGTTCGTAAAAATACGAATCTCTCCGTTGATCGGTGTATATTTCAGGGCATTGGATAAAATCTGCTCCAGGACAAACACCAGCCATTTTTCATCGGTCAACACCGATTGATGTGTCGGTTGAAAATCAAGATGAATCTTTCGGGCGATGAAGTCGGTCGAAAAATACCGAATGGATTGTCGGACCAAATCATCCAGATCAACATCCCGAAACAGAAAATCTGACTGCTTGGAATACATACGTAAATACGCCAAAACCATATCTGTATATTGATTGATGCGGGTAAGCTGGCTTTGTATGGATTTTCTATCTAACTGTTCTTCTTCCAGTAATAGCTGCATACCGGCAATCGGTAATTTTACCTGATGAATCCACATTGTAAAGTAATCCATTTCCTTAACCTGGTTTTCATTTTCCATAATAGCCTCTACGCGGGCATGATCCATCTTCTCCAAGAGTTCATGATAATCCTGACCGGCAAGCGTCATATCCTCGATGGATAAAGCCGATACGATGTTTTCTTCACGTATTGATGAACGCTGTTGATGGCCCAATACATATTTATAAAAATCAGAACCAATAAAGACAAAAAAGAAAAACAAGATCAAAAGATAGCCATACAATAAAGGCTCTACATTCATTTGATATACATAAAACAGACACAACAACATCAAAAACAAGACAAGCATCAGGCAAAACCAATATTTATGATCTCTGATATACGAAGTAAGGCATTTCATATCTTATAACCCAATCCTTTTTTCGTTTCGATGTAATTGGTACAACCAATAGATTCCAGTTTCTTTCGCAATCGATTCACATTCACACACTTAATGTATTTTCATCCACATAAAAATCCGTTTTCCATAAATAATTCATCATTTCTTCTCGAGAAACGATCGTATCCTTCTTCTCTAATAAAATATGCAGGATCTTTGCCTCATTTTTAGAAAGCTCAATTTCCTGATCCTGATATAATGTTTTATTTTCTTCGATCACAAATCGTAAGCCTTTATGCTCCAGCACATTTAGCTTTCCGCTAAAGTCATAGGTTCTTCGAAGCAGTGCCTGAATCTTTGCCTGCAGGATCTGCAGTTCAAAAGGCTTGGTGATATAATCATCAGCTCCCTGGCTTAATGCCATCACAATATTCATATTGTCACCGGCACTCGATACAAACAGGATCGGCACTTTAGATACCCTGCGAATCTGTGTTGTCCAGTGATACCCATTTAAGACCGGTAAGGTCACATCCATCAAGACTAAATCCGGATTACATTGAAAAAATGTATCCATGACATCATGAAAATCTTTGACCAGAACAACTTCATAATTCCAGCTTTTAAGAAACTGCGCTGTTTTTGTCGCAATCACATTGTCATCTTCTACCAATAATATCGTGTACATAGTTTTATTCTATCATGTTTTTTCCATTTAATTCTTAAAGTTTTCTAAAGCCAGAAAAAAAGACCGAATGGTCATTTCCCCATTCGATCTTCCATCTCATTATTCTGTTTCAATCAAACCATATCCGCCATCATAACGTTTATAGACAACGGCAATTTTCTGCGTTTCATCATCTGTATAGATAAAGAAATCATGTCCTAAAAGCTCCATTTTCATGATGGCATCATCCAGGCTCATTTCTACCGGTTCGATGGATTTCGTCTTTACTACGACATCTTCATCAGAACCATAAATTTCATCATCTTCCAAAAAAGCCTCGGCCAATGAATCGTTATTCTTGCGTGTCAGACGAGTCTTCTGACGACGAATCTGATCTTCCAGCTTATCGATGACTTTATCCACGGCATTATATAAATCGTCATCCATGACTTCAGCACGAAGAATGGCAAACTTTGTGGGAATCGTCACCTCAATCTTTTGTTTATGAGGATAGGTACGAATCAGCACATTGGCTGTATCCTCATCGCTGATGATAAAGTATTTGTTCAATACATCCAGCTTTTTGTGAATCTTATCAGAGATCCCTTGCGTAACAGTTACGTTTTTTCCTACTACATTGACTTTCATAATAGGTACCTCCTTGTTTATAAGAATTATACCACAGGACTAGGAAAATTAAAATTAAAGCCCTTTCTTTTTAGTCCATTTATGACATCAAGAAAATTCTTCCAAACAAAGTTGAATATTCTGTAACTTTTGAAGCTCACGTTTATACGCTTCATATTCTGTTTCTGTCATTTTCTCTTTTCCCGGATATGGAAAGTACAGAATACAGCGCTTATGTATCTTTGCCAGAGCCATTTGTAGTACCAAAACCTGTTCAATGGTTTCCAAATGATCGACAAGAGATTGAAAATCAATACAGATATAATCTTGATTTGATTGATCTTCCTGTTGGATCTGCTCTAAAAAGCTTTCATATTCTTCAAATACTATTTTTTTCATACCAAGCTCCTAAACACTATGATGCTTATATTTGATTTAAACTGGTTTTACCGCAATAAACAAATGATCTCTTTCATCAATCTGATAATTTTTCTCAAAGAAATCATACATTGTCCAGTTATAATAGAAACGTTCGGCCGGAATGATACCGTAACCATCCTGATTGTGATCCGTTGTATCGTAAGAATCAGCTACGATGATCACATCATCCTGTGTTGTTTCGGTTCCCATATCATCATAACCGATAATGGTCTGCCAATGACCACCCCAGTCATTCCATGCGACCATGACAGGAACACCCTCTTTTAAGTATTCACGAATCATATCCAGATTGATCTTCTCGGCAGCTTCTTCCTGTGTATAATCATAGGTGGAATGAATCTCCATACCTCCTACACCTTCAAAGATTTTGATCATAGACTCCAGACTGGTTGCTTCCTGTGCCAGCTGGTTGGTACGATACATAGCCAAAGATTCTTCTGTATGATCGCCCAGCTTATCATAGTAATTCAACACCATTAAAGCACTATCGACTCCACAGCTCCATTCCGAAGATTGTTGGAGAGTTTCAAAATGACTAAGAATCGTCAATGTATCGTCAGATTCCATATTATAAAAATCCGGATGTGCATAATAGATGGAATCTTCATGATCTCCATCTCTTTCGACACTATCCGCTCCATCTTCCTTGGATAGATCAACGGGATTGTCAATTTTCATTTCATCACTCATATTGACTTTTGTGGCACTGCAGCCTGCCAAAACCATGGCACATAAAACTAAAAATAACTTTTTCATTAAAATACTCCTTCTTTACCTAGAGCACTTGTAACTGCTGATGATTTTGAAACGATTCAATTTTTATCAGATCTATTGAGCTTTATATAGCATATTGCTTTTAATACTCTTATTGATTCTACAAGTGTGTGCTCATAAAACTGGGCTTTTAACCCACAATAAGACTTCATCAGTCATAAAATCGGCGATGACCTGCTGACCGTCAGCGTATTTCAAAGGGTCGATTTTATTTTCAATATACTATATGTTTTCTAACTCAATACATCCCTCCCGTCTTGTCAACGAAAGAGATTATATCATAATCACATCTTTTCACAATATTTTTATGATTTTTCGTATCTGATCTAAATAAAAACGAGAATCGCTAGGATCCTCGTTTCTTTCCTATATAGAAAAGGACGAATTGAAAATGATCTGGTCCCTGTCAAGTGGACACATTAAATAAGTAAAAATTCTTGCCCAATTGGTATTATGCTGATTGGGCTTTGTTTTTAAGTGATTCCTTATATTTTGATATTCTAGGATTGAATGCAATTGGATACTGATT
>NZ_JAXKBY010000164.1:0-11052 GCF_036552745.1 Faecalicoccus sp. | reverse complement strand
TTGTCTATGTCTTAAAGAAGTTGAAGTACTCTATTCATTACTTTTTTATCCGGCAGATTGCAACAGATGCTTTATTTGAAGTTTCTTTTTAATGCTGAATTATGGCTAAATCACCAAACTGTGGGTATAGCGAAAGAAAAAAATAGTTAAGGGAAAAAAGAGGTAAATATATGAAGTATATAGTAATCGCATTAATTGGTGGTTTGGCTTCCATTTTAGCAAATAGAGGAATCGCAGTATTCAATGATGGATTCAGAGCTATCGTTCCACAATATTATGATGGATCAATTTCACGAAAAGAATTGGCAACTATGAGTTTTGCAATCAGTTTTGGACTTGTAATTGGATTTGGTATTCCGACCTCGATTGCAGCAAGTATTTTGTTGATTCACAGTGTATTGCTGGCTACAGATATTATCGGAACATGGTCTCCAGATAGTAAATTGGGAATTATTATTTCGGGTGCTGTTGGTGCCGTATATGGTATTGCATTGGTAGCTGGTTTAGACTTTATCGTTTCTCTGTTTAGTTCATTACCTTATAATTTCTTGAATGAGTTGGGAAGTGTATCGGCATATGTTATGGTTGCTTTTGCAATTTTCCCTTCTATTGCAACTGGTTTACAACATGGATTTAAACAAGGATTAATTGTAGGTGTTATTACCGTATTGTCTTATTTCTTCTTTAAAAAGTTTGGAGTATTTGCCATTGGTGATGTTTCAGTTACGTTAAGTGCAGAAGGAATGGCGATGCTGGTTGGTACAGTTTTAATGTTATTCTTTGCGACTAGAGTAAAAGGCAATGAAGAAAGCTCAAATACAGAATTAGTCAATGTCTTCGAGGAAAAAATCGCCAAGATCCGTAAAAATTGGCCTTTATTGACTGTTATGGGAGCGTTGCTTGCTTGCGGTACAAGTATGGTTATTGTTGCAGGTGATCCAATTTCGTTAGCGTTAGCGGCAGATGGCTCGTTTTCGGAAGCAGCTTTAGCAGCATTTGCTCGTGCAATTGGTTTTATTCCATTAGTATTTACAACGGCAATTGTAACTGGTGTTTATGCGCCGGCTGGATGTACGTTCGTGTTTGCGGCAGGTTTATTCTTACATGGACAACCATTATTAGCATTAATTGCCGGCGCAGTTATTATGATTGTTGAGCTATTATTGATTAATGTTTTCGCAAAGGCAATGGACCGTTTTCCAGGTGTTAAAGAAATGGGCGAACACATTCGTACATCAATGAATAAAGTATTGGAGCTTGCTTTGCTTGGAGGTGCTATTACAGCTGCAGAAGCTATGGCTGGAATGTTTGGCTTAACCGGTGTAGGTGCTATGTTTGTAATTGCTTGTGTATTGATTAACCGCATGTCTTCAAAACCGATTGTAGAAATGGCAATTGGACCGGTCGCATGTATCCTGTTTGGGATTGTACTGAATATATTAGCATTCTTGCAGATTATTACCTTAGTTGCATAAAAGGTGTAGTTTATGAAACTGGTTGATGGTTACACATTAATGCATGAGCATGTGCACATTGATTTATCCAGAATAAAAGATGATTTGGATACATGCTTAGATTGCAAAGAAGAAACAATTAAAGAATTTAAACGATTATACGAATTAGGTGTTCGAAATATTCTCGAAGTTACAAATGTTGGCATGGGACGAGATGTGGCTTATATAGATGAAGTGGCACAGGCTTCAGGCATAAATATCATTAAATCTACAGGTTGTTATAAAGATCCATTCATTTTAGAAAATGAAGTTTTGATGACTACAGAACAATTGGCAGAGTTCATGATAAAGGAAATACAAGAGGGCTTTTCAGAAGGTCATGGGAAAGCAGAAGCCATTGGTGAAATTGGTACGAGCAAAAATGAATGGACAGCAAATGAAAGAAAACTGTTCGATGCAGCTATTTTGGCACATAAAGTGACGAATAAACCGATTTATACCCATACCACTTTGTCAACTTTAGCATTGGAACAAGCTAATTATTTCGTTGGGAAAAATGCTGATGTTTCAAAAATCATTATTGGTCATGTTGATTTAAATTCTGATATTGAGTATATCCTATCGGTATTAAAAACCGGTGTAAATGTTGGATTTGATACAATCGGGAAAAACAATTATTTACCAGACGATATTCGTATAGAACATCTTTTAAAGATTGAAAAAGAAGGATATTTAGGACAAGTTGTTCTTTCGGAAGATTTAACAAGAAAATCCCACCTTCTTTATAAAGGTGGGATAGGATATGCATATTTATTTGAAAATTTTCTTCCTAGATTAAAAGAAAAAGGAATGTCGCAGGAGAATATAGATAAAATGCTGATTGAAAATCCTAAGCGGATTTTAGAAAGCTAATGGGAGGTAAGTATGAAAACATATCCATTAGAAAGTATTAATCTTGAAAAAGCCATAGAGTTTCAATTTAAGATGGTTGATTGTATCACTCATCATTTTAGTGGACAAGAAACGTTAACTCGAGGTGATTTAGGTGTTGTTCCGGGATTAAATAAACCTAAGACAACATATAAAGCAGAGAAAGTAATTGCTGAGTTTTTTGATGCAGAGGCAAGTATTTTAGTGAGAGGCTCAGGAACAGGTGCAATTCGCTATGCACTATATGCGGTAGTGAAACCTAATGATGCAATTTTGATTCATAAAGCACCTGTGTATTCAACAACTGTAACAACAATTAAAATGTTAGGATTACATACTATTGAGGCTGATTTTAACAATTTAGAGGAAATCGAACGTGTGATGAATAATCACTCAGAAATAAAAGGAGCATTGGTTCAATATACGCGCCAAAGCATTGAAGATTGCTACGATATAGAAGCAGTTATTAAAACAATAAAGACATGTAAAGATATTCCTGTTGTAACGGATGATAACTATGCAGTGATGAAAGTAGAAAAAATAGGCACACAGTGTGGAGCAGATTTATCTTGTTTTTCAACATTTAAATTACAAGGTCCAGAAGGAATCGGATGTATAGTTGGAAAAAAAGAGTATATTGATTTGTTGGTAAAAGAACATTATTCTGGAGGTTCTCAAACACAGGGGTGGGAAGCTATGGATGTTTTGCACGGTCTAGTCTATGCACCAGTATCCCTAGCTATACAAGCACGAACCAATGATGAACTGGTTACTCGTTTAAATAATAAAAGCGAATATTACTATGTCAAGTCTGCCTTTTTGGCCAATGCGCAATCCAAGGTTTTGTTAGTAGAATTTAATGAGCCTATCGCAAAACAAGTATTGGAAGAAGCCGCTAAGCTAGGAGCTTTACGAAATCCGGTTGGTGCTGAATCTAAATATGAAATGTGTCCATTATTTTATCGAGTGTCAGGAACTTTCAGAGCTAGTGATCCAACATTAGAAGATCGTATGATTCGAATTAATCCAAATCGAGCAGGCTCTGAAACAATACTTCGTATTTTAAATGAGAGTGTGAAGAAGGTGACGAAATGTTCTTAGAACAAACGATTCACAGAAACAAACAATTAGTACAGACATGTTTTCAACTTCATCAAAAATATAAAATTCGCCCGGATACTTATGTAGTTGATCTTGATCAATTATTGGAAAATGCGAAGCAAATGTTGGATGTTTCAAGAAACAATAATATTGATTTATATTTCATGTTGAAACAATTAGGGAGAAATCCTTACATTGCGAAAGAATTGGTGCGTATAGGATATAAAGGAGCCGTAGTTGTAGATTTTAAAGAAGCTGCTGTTCTGATGCAGCACAATATTCCTATTTGTAATGTTGGACATTTGGTACAAATGCCCCGATGCATGGTACAAGAACTAGTCAATTATGGTTGTGAATATTTTACAGTTTTTTCTATAGAAAAAGCTAAGGAGATTAATGAAGCCGCTGAGAATGCAGGAATTATTCAAAAAGTACTTTTGAAAGTAGTAGGCCCTCAAGACATGATCTACAGTGGGCAAACTGCAGGCTTCTATGTAGAATCTTTAGAAGAAGTGATTAAAGAATTAAAAAAATTAGATAATATCAAAGTTTCAGGAGTCACTTCATTTCCAAGCTTTTTGTTTGATGAAAAAGAAGAAAAAATCATTCCTACTCCCAACTTGAGTACACTTATGAAGGCTTGTTCAATTCTAGAAAGTAAGGGAATTCAAGTAGAGAATGTTAATGCACCTAGTGCTACATGCTCATATAGTTTGGAACAAATGAAATCCTACAGAGTGAATAGTGCTGAGCCTGGTCATGGTCTAACAGGGACAACACCAATGCATGCAAATGGAGAATGTGTTGAAAAACCTGCTGTATGCTATGTGAGTGAGATATCTCATAATTTTAAAGGGAAAGCATATTGCTATGGTGGAGGACATTATCGTCGTTCACACGTTGCCAATGCGATTGTGGGGAAAAACTTAGAAAATTCACAACGATATCAGGTTATTCCTCCAACCGATGAAAGTATTGATTATTATTTTGGTTTGGATAGAGAGGCCAATGTTTCAGATACAGTAATTATGTCTTTTCGTTTCCAAATTTTTGTCACTCGTAGTGATGTTGTTTTGGTGAAGGGAATACATAAAGGCAATGCAGAGATAGTTGGTATATACAATAGCTTAGGAGATGAAATACATGAATAGACGGTTTGTTGTAATTGTATTAGATGGTTTTGGTATGCAAGCTATGAAAGATGCCAAGGAAACCCGTCCAGGGGATGAAGTAAGTTCAACATTAGGAAGCATACTGCATGATTTTCCAGATTTAAAATTACCGAATTTGGAAAGATTAGGATTAATGAATGCTTTTGGTAAAGAATCAAAGTGTATGAAATTTTCAAAAGATGCTGTATTTGGGAAAAGTGAATTAATGCATTTTGGTGCTGATACATTCATGGGACATCAGGAAATTATGGGCAGTTTACCGAAGAAACCAATTCCACAGTGTTTTAGTAATCATGCAGAAGAAGTAGCTAAGCATTTAATAGAACATGGACATAAAGTAGAGTATAAAGGAAACGAAAAGCTAAAATATTTATTGGTTGATAACTATTGTACTGTGGCAGATAATATTGATTCAGATTTAGGAATGGCCGTAAATTGTACAGCTCCATTAGATTTTATGTCTTTTGAAGATGAGCTTAAAATTGGACGCTTGGTTAGAGAAATTGTTACTACGAATCGCGTTATTGTATTTGGCGGTACGGGAAATACTGTTGAAGATATATTAAATGCTGAAGAAGTTAGAGAAAACAAATATATCGGATTATTAGCTGCTCGAACGAAATCTTATGATCAGGGATATCAATGCTTACATTTAGGATATGGTGTTGATGCATCAGTGCAGGCACCAACAATTTTAACTAATGCAGGTTATAAAGTTTCTCTTTTTGGTAAAGTTGCGGACATTGTACATAATGAGGGAGGCAAATCTGTTTCCTGGGTAGATACAGCAGAAGTATTGGATTTAACAATTCAAGAAATCAAATCTATGAATGAAGGTTTTATTTGTACAAATGTTCAAGAAACTGATCTGGCTGGACATAGTCAAGATTCTAAAAGATATAAAGAAATATTGGAAATTGCTGATGGAAAGATTGGAAAAATCTGTAGTTTGTTAGGAAAAGAAGATATTCTTGTGGTTATGGCTGATCATGGAAATGATCCTAATATTGGTCATAATAAACATACACGAGAAAATGTACCGTTGCTTGTACAGGCTGGAGATGCTCACTGTATCAATCTTGGCTTAAGAAAAACGTTATCGGATGTAGGTGCAACGGTCTGTGATTATTTTGGTGTAAATACGCCACAAAATGGTACATCCTTTTTAGAAGAGATAAAGTAAATATTTTCAGTTTAAAAAAAAATAGAGAGACTTTCATACGATATGAAAATAAGCTTTTTTGAGGGATGTTCTAACGATAAGTGTCCATTTTGAACTGATAGATCATTTCAGAAGTTAGGCTTCCATCTAAGTTTTCTTTTCCATAACGAAGTTCATCTCTAGAGATCCAATAGGCACATTTAAGTTCATTAGTGTCTAAGCGGATCTCTTTTTTACTGTCTAGTTCGCAATAAAAGCCAGCTAGAACATCACTGACGATACCCCAAGGTTGAGATTTATAATAACGAATATTTTTCACTTTTAGGCCCACTTCTTCATATACTTCTCTGGCTACTGTTTCTTCTAAAGTTTCACCAATTTCCACAAATCCGGCTAATAAGACTTGTTTTTTCATATGCGGATACTGCGCTAATAAAATTTGATCTTTATGTGTTACGGCAATGATCACGGCTGGAAAGATTCGTGGATATTCAATAACACCGCAGTTTGGACAGACGAGTGATCTTTCCGTAGTTCCGGGTTGCAGCTTTGTTTGACAACGACCACAATAGATACGGTTTCTATACCAGTCATACAGATGAAATCCGGTCGCATAGGCAAAACCAAAATAGTCTGGCTGTGATTTCGTCACAGGTCTTAATGGCTGATAGGTAAAACCATTCTGTTCGGGGACATCACTCACTAAAAAATAAGGATGATCATCAATGGAAAATAAATAAATCGCATTCTTTGTATCTATTGACAGATCTTGAAAAGTAGGGCACTGTATGCAATCTTCTTTACTTTTTGTCAGTGCCGTTTTGCCTTGAAACGAAAGAACAAAGTCTTTGGAAGAGGGCTTGATTTGCTTAAATGAATTATCAAATGTATGGGGTGCAATATCTTGTATCATGTGAAATCTCCTTTTGAAAAAGGCTTGGAAATCCAAGCCTATTTTGGTAGTTTAAATGAACTTTTTAAAGATACGATACGGTTGAATACTAAACGATCATCTGTTGTATCTTTTTCATCAACACAGAAATAACCATTCCGTACAAACTGGAACTTATCCTGTTTCTTGGCATCTTTGGCAAATGGTTCGATGTAACAATGCTCTACAACCTGTAAAGAATTAGGGTTTAAGTTTAAAGAACCATCTCCATTGTATACGCCTTTTTCTTCATCTACTAAATTTTCATAGAGTCTGGCCGTTGCTTCAATACAGTGATGAACAGGAACCCAGTGAATTGTACCTTTGACTTTACGTCCGGTAAAGCCGGAACCTACCTTTGTTTCTGGATCATAAGTCGCATGAACTACAGTGACATTTCCGTTTTCATCTTTTTCAAAGCCTGTGCATTTGACGAAGTAAGCATTCATCAAACGTACTTCATTACCGACAAACAGACGGAAATATTTCTTTGGCGGTTCTTCCATAAAGTCTTCGCGTTCGATCCAGAGCTCTCTTTCAAAAGGAAGTTGTTTCTTGCCGGCTTCCGGGTTATCCATATTGATGCTTCCTTCTACTAGCTCGTATTCACCTTCCGGATAATTGTCGATCACTAGCTTAATAGGATCTAAAACAGCCATGATTCGTGGTGCCTTTGGCTTTAAATCTTCACGCAAACAATGTTCTAAATACTGATAGTCAACGGATGAATTTGCTTTGGTTACACCGACCAGATTCATAAAGGTTTGAATGGATTCCGGAGTAAAGCCGCGGCGACGCAAGGCTGCGATTGTGACTAAACGAGGATCGTCCCAGCCATCGACAATACCTTCATCGACCAAACGTTTGATATAACGTTTTCCTGTGATGACATTGGTTAAATACATTTTCGCAAACTCGATCTGCTTTGGTGGCTGTGGATATTCCAGCTCGCGAACAACCCAGTCATACAAAGGACGGTGATCTTCAAACTCTAAAGTACAAATGGAATGAGTAACACCCTCGATCGCATCTTCGATTGGATGGGCAAAGTCATACATCGGATAGATGATCCATTCATCGCCGGTGTTATGATGCGTTTGACGTGAAATACGATAAATAACCGGATCACGCATGTTGATATTTGGGCTGGCCATATCAATCTTGGCACGAAGCACTTTGGACCCGTCTTCAAATTCACCATTTTTCATGCCTTCAAACAGGCGTAAATTTTCTTCAATGCTGCGGTTACGATAGGGAGAATCTTTACCCGGTTCCGTTAATGTACCACGGTAAGCACGGATTTCTTCCGCGCTGAGATCACATACATAGGCTTTTCCTTTTTTGATCAGCTTAATGGCAGCTTCATACATTTGTGGGTAATAGTTGCTGGCAAACTTGACATCACCATCGTAATGGCAGCCTAACCATTCCACATCCTTAATGATCGAATCCACAAATTCGACTTTTTCTTTTGTGGGGTTAGTATCATCAAAACGTAAGTTAAATTTTCCGCCATACTCTTTGGCCAATCCATAGTTTAATAAAATACTCTTGGCATGGCCTACATGCAGATAGCCGTTTGGTTCTGGTGGGAAACGAGTGACAACACCACTGTAAGTCCCATTTTTTAAGTCTTCATCTATGATACGTTCAATAAAATTCTTACCTTCATTTGTTTCCATCGTTGAACATCCTTTCACATTCTTTCCAAGTATATCATATCAAAGGCAGTTTTGGGCAGATTGTCTTTCTTTTAATAGCACAAAAAGTTCTTTCCAAAGTTGTACATATTCGCCTTTTTTCAATGTACCGTTTGCGGTTAAAAGATCAAAGGCATCGCCATGCCATTGATAGCTATCTTCACTGGCACAAAATCCATTGCGATAATAAAACTGTTTACGTGAGATTCTTTGATCTAAATTGTCACAAGGCACACGATCTGATTCAACATCGATCACAATGACAGAGTCTTTTCGGTTTTCTTTGATCCAGTCCAAGATTTTAGAACCGATTCCTTGTCCACGGCAACTTTCTTCGGTAGCCAGATAGCGAACCTGGCAAATTTGTTTATAATCCAGTATATCTAAAAGTCCGACAAATTCATTCGCATGGGGATCTTTATACACGCCATAGAAATGACTGCCGGGTAAAATATCCAATTCGTAAAAGGGAATTCTTTCTTTTTCAGGGAAAGCTTTTTGATAAAGAGCACGAAGTCGCGGATCGGTGTTTTTTGTTTCTATAAAATATAGCTTCATGGGCTTATTTTACCATGTTTGATAGGGGAGTTCAAAGCACATGAATTGCATGTCAAACTGCGAAAACCTATAATCAAGTCAAAGGAGGTTTCGATATGTCAAAATTATTAACACCGGTACAGATTGCCGGGTTGTCCTTAAAGAATAGAGTTGTCATGCCGCCCATGTGCATGTATGAAGTAAAGAATAAAGATGGAAAGGTCACGGATTTTCATTTGGCACACTATGGAGCCAGAGCAATCGGACAAGTGGGGTTAATCATAGTAGAAGCTACGGCTGTACAGCCGGATGGGCGTTTGACCGATCAAGACCTAGGTATCTGGAGTGATGATCATATACCAGGATTAAAGCGATTGGTGGATGCGGTGCATGCCTTAGGATCACAAATTGGTATTCAGCTGGGCCATGGTGGCCGCAAGGCTCAGGATGCCAAAGTGAAGTTGGCGCCAAGTGCTATTGCGTATAATGAAGAGTACGGCATACCGGAAGCTATGATGTTAACGGATATTAAAACAACACAGCAGGCTTTTGTGCAGGCAGCCGCTCGGGCTAAACAGGCTGGATTCGATATGATCGAGTTGCATGGTGCGCATGGCTATTTGATCAATGAATTTTTAGAACCATTAACCAATCGAAGAGAAGATGAATATGGAGGGTCTCTAGAAAATCGTTATCGCTTTGTAAAGGAAATGCTTCCGGATGTAAAAGAAGCTTTTGGTGGCCCGGTATGGATGCGTTTATCTTTGATTGCCTATGATCAAACCGGCCAGCAAAATACGATTGAAGAGTATCAACAGATTGGAAAATGGCTGGAAGAAGACGGTGTCGACTGTATTGATGTATCTACCGGTGGTTTGTTAGATACGACACCTAATATTCCGATTTTTGCGGGCTATCAAGTGGCTTATACACAAAAAATGAAAGAAGCAGTCTCCATTCCGGTAACAGCAGTAGGACTGATTTATGATCCGACTTTGGCAGAATATCTTCTACAAAGTGATCAGACAGATTTGATTGAAGTTGGTCGCGCTTTGATTCGTAATAGTAATTGGGTCGTAGATGCGGCAAAGATACTACATGATAAAAACTTTGCGATCTATAACAACTCATATCAAAGAGGGCAGTTGGATTAATTATATACTTTGAAAAACACAAGACCTTGTTGATCTTTTTAGGATGAACAAGGTCTTTTTGTAGGTTTGAAAATTTTTGAATTTTAAATTCATAGTTTGCATATAGGAAATATGTTAAAATAAATCTGGACAGATCAACACAGGTAGTCCTGGTCGTTAGACCGGGGTGCGTTAAACCTCGTTACTATAGATGGCCTGTTTTTGCGGCCGAAATGAGGTGATCGCTATGACATCGTTTGAAACATTGTATGTAATGTTAATGATGCTTCATATAGTCGTGATACTTCTGATTGAAATCAATCGTAGTAAATGACATATAAAAAGGCTACCTGCTTCTGGATAATTGTAGCCTTCTTATAAGAATTCAATAAATCCAGGACTCGTGTTGATCTGTCCTTTTACATGTTCATTATAACATACGATTTAAAACATACAAGTAAAATATGTATTAGTGAAATGGCTAGATTGAACTAGATTTGCTTTGTTTAAGGACAAAGTATAAAAAATGTTACAAACTTGCAACAAATTAGGTCAAATCTGCTTTAGGTAAAGGGTCTTTATTGAATTTTGCGTTCAATGACAAAGTTAAAATAATCATTTATAATCATGGCAAATGGAGGTCATGATGATGGAAAAGAAAATGTTAGTGACACAGGCTTTAGATCAGCGAGATCTTTTGGTAAAGAAGATTTGTGATAAGATTCGTAAAGCTAGTTTTACAGAAACGAAGAAACATAATGAAGAAAAAGTTATGGAAAGAAAAGTGACACAGAAAGAATTTGAAAAGGAGGCACGTTCTCAATGTCATTAAGTTAAGACAACTATAACTATACAGGCAATCAAGTCTAGATAGTTTTTTACTAATAAGGCATGACAAAAATTGTAGTATTGCTACTACATTTTTTAAGTTA
>NZ_JAXKBY010000163.1:0-2670 GCF_036552745.1 Faecalicoccus sp. | reverse complement strand
CAAAACACATACAACATAATAAATAATAGAAAAGTAGTCAAAAGTCCTTTATTTAAAGGGGAATTGGCTACTTTTTATCTTTAAAACTGTCGAAAACGAGATTATAACATATTCTTAAGTTTCTTTTGACACTGTGTGCATTCGGTGTAAAATGTTAGTAATAAAAAAAGGAGAAAAGGGAATGAAACGTGGGCTATTGATTATATTAAGTGGGCCTAGCGGTGTTGGAAAAGGAACGATACGAAAGATTTTTTCGGAAGATGAACGATTGAATCTGGCGTATTCTACTTCTATGACGACAAGAAAGCCGCGAGAAGGTGAACAAGATGGTGTGGATTACTTTTTTACCACAAGGGAAGCGTTTGAAAAGGCCATCGAGAATGGTGAATTGTTGGAATATGCCGAATTTGTCGGTAATTATTATGGAACGCCATTAAAGGAAGTCAACCGCTTGCGCGATGAAGGAAAGAATGTTCTTCTGGAAATTGAAGTACAGGGCGCTACACAGGTACAGGAAAAATGTCCGGATGCGATCAGTATCTTTATCGTACCACCTTCTATGGAGGAATTGGAAAGACGTATCCGTGGACGTAGAACAGAACCGGAAGAAATTGTTCAACAAAGACTTGCCAAAGCCAGCAATGAAATGAAGATGGTGTACCAGTATAAATACATCGTTTGTAATGATGATCCACAATTGGCAGCAGAATTGATCGAAACGATCATTTTACGCCATATTGAGCTGGAAGAAAACAAATAATTGAAAGCGTTTTGATTGACAACGCTTTCAATGCGTGCTAAGCTTAATCCGTAATAAAGGATTGTTACTCTCTTGAGGCATTACCTGTTGTAGAATACATGGTTATGTCAAAGAGAGTTTTTTATTTTGGAGGATTGTTTATGTTTGGATTCAAAAAGAATAAAGAATGTGTTTTATATTCACCGGTAAATGGTAAAACAATATCTCTTGAAGAAGTTCCGGATAAAGTGTTTGCGAGCAAGATGATGGGGGATGGGATTGCGTTTGAATTAAATGATGTGAATCTTTATGCTCCTTGTGATGGTGAACTTACAATGGTAGCTCACACCTTTCATGCTTATGGCTTTAAAGCTAGAAATGGTGCAGAAATCTTAATTCATGTGGGATTGGATACTGTTAATTTAAATGGCCAGGGATTTATTTGTGTAAAAGAGAAAGGTTCAAAAGTTTCAGTTGGTGAGTTGATTGCAAAAGTCGATCTTGATTTTATGAAAGAAAAAGGAATCAATCTTATAACACCGATGGTAATAACCAATAGTGCTGATTATAAATTCCATTGTATAGAACCAAACAAGGTTGTACATGCCAAGAATGATAAAGTAATTTATTTTGAATAGTTAGGAGGCTGAAGATGAAGGTAATTAAAAAGATCAACAACAATGTTGCCATATGTTTAGATAACAATGGAAAAGAATTAATTGCCTTTGGAAATGGAATCGGTTTTCCCAAAGTGCCTTACGAAATTCATGATTTAAATAAAATTTCCAGAACCTATTATGGCGTGAGTTCTAATTTGATGGATTTGTTGAATGAGATACCTGAAGATATTTTTGAAATCTCTGCTAAAATAGTGGATTATGCAAAGACAAAAATTGTGAATGAACTCAATTCAAATGTCGTATTTACCTTAGCCGATCACATTCATTTTGCGATTCAACGTTATGAAAAAAATATGAAGATCAACATCCCTTTTCTGTACGATTTAGAACATCTTTATGAAACAGAGTTAGAAATAGGAAAAAGATCAGTGGTTTTTATCAATAAGAAAAAAGGGATACATCTGCCAATGAATGAAGCTGCCGGAATTGCCCTGCATTTCATCAATGCGGAAAATATGCAAAGAAATAACATAGATTCATTGGACGATAAAAAAGTGATTGCTGATATTACCGGTATGATTGAAGAACAACTAAAAATTTCCATTAATAAAAGAAGTTTTAATTATTCTCGATTTGTCACCCATATGCAATATTTATTAAAACGACAACAAGGACATACTGACATACAATCAGAAAATAAAAAGATGTTTGATAAATTGGTCAAGGAATTTCCAGAACCATATCAATGCGCTTTACATATCAGAGAATACATCAAACAGAATCTTGAGTGGAAATTAACTGATGAAGAATTATTATATTTGATTTTACATATAAATCGACTATGTAGTCGAGAGGATTGTAACCAATAGGGCATTACCTCAGCATTTTAAGCTGGGGTTTTATTTTTGGCATCATCAATGAATAAGCGCGCATTCATTGTATGCATAGATAAAAAGGAGAAGAAATATGGCTAAAAAACAAAAATATGAACAATTAGCGAATCAGATTATTGATTTGATTGGAGGTAAAGAGAATGTGACTTTTTTTACGCATTGTGTTACCCGTTTGCGATTTAACTTAAAAGATAAGAGTTTAGTCCAAAAAGAAGCAATTGAAAATATAGAAGGAGTCATGGGAAGTCAGTGGCAAAATGATCAATATCAGATCATTATTGGACAGGCTGTTGGTGATGCTTATGATCTGATTTGCACAAAAACAGGATTAGGAGGAGAAAATACCTTAGATGAAGAAGAAACTTCTACTAAGAAGAAAAAATTGAGTCTAAGTTTAGTCTTTGGCAATATTTTAGAT
>NZ_JAXKBY010000162.1:0-11612 GCF_036552745.1 Faecalicoccus sp. | reverse complement strand
GTCATACGATTAATGTGAATCTATCCAGCACGGATCGAAGCTTCGGTACTTTATTCGGTTCTTTGATCACCAAACAATTTGGCGATACCTTACCGGAAGATACCTTTGTCGTACTTGGAAAAGGTGGTGCCGGTCAATCCCTGGGTGCCTTCATTCCAAAAGGATTGATGTTAAAGATTACCGGTGATGCCAACGATTATTTTGGTAAAGGATTATCCGGTGGAAAGCTTGTGATTGCACCTGATCCTACATCCTCTTTTAAAGCCGAAGAAAATGTCATTATCGGAAATGTCGCCCTATATGGCGCAACCAGTGGCAAAGCCTTCATTCGCGGAAAAGCCGGTGAACGCTTCTGTGTACGAAATTCAGGCGCGACTGCCGTTGTCGAAGGTTGTGGCGATCACGGTCTGGAATATATGACAGGCGGTTATGCCGTGGTTTTAGGAAAGACCGGAAAAAACTTTGCCGCCGGTATGTCTGGTGGTGTAGCCTACGTTCTGGATGTTGATCATGCTTTATATAAAAACGTGAATAAAGAACTTGTTTCTATCGAAGAGATCATCAGTAAATCCGATAAAGAAAAACTGTATGAAATCTTGCAGGAGCATTATAAAGAAACAAATTCAGAAGTGGCACGACACATTTTGAATCATTTTGACGATGAACTACAGCACTTTAAAAAGATCATTCCAAACGACTATAAAAAGATGTTGAAATCCATCAAAGATTTACAGGACAAAGGGTATCATCAAGAAGAAGCAGAATTAAAAGCCTTTACCATGGCTTTTCGAAAGTAGGAGGTCAACATGGGAAAACCAACAGGATTCTTAGAATATGAACGTAAAAATAATGTTGCACTTAGTGCATTACAACGCATTCAAAACTTTTTGGAATTCCATGAAGACATGGATATAGCAGAAAGACAAAAACAAGGAGCTCGCTGTATGAATTGCGGTGTTCCCTTCTGTCAGGCAAGCATTGAATTAAAAGGTATGACAACCGGCTGTCCTTTACACAATTTGATTCCGGAATGGAATGATGAAATTTATAAAGGACATATGCAGCAGGCACTATCCAGATTGTTGAAAACAAATCCCTTTCCGGAATTTACCGGACGTGTCTGCCCTGCCCTTTGCGAAAAGTCATGTTTGAATGGTGTTGACAGTGATCCTGTCACCATCAAAGAAAACGAATACTTCACTATTGAAGAAGGCTTTAAAAATCATTGGATGAAAGCACAGAAACCAGAAGTCAGAACAAATAAAAAAATCGCCGTCATCGGCTCCGGCCCTGCCGGACTCAGTGTTGCGTATGCCCTAAACCAAAGAGGACATCAAGTAACTGTCTTTGAGAAGGAAGATTCCCCCGGAGGATTATTGATGTATGGCATTCCCAACATGAAATTGGAAAAAGAAATCATTCAAAGACGAATCCAACTCTTAGAAGAAGAAGGTATTCAGTTTCAATGTAATGTCAATGTAGGAATAGAAATTTCAAAAGAAGAACTGACAAAAGAATACGATGCGATTGCCATGTGCATCGGCTCTAAAAAGCCAAGAGATCTTGTCTTTGAAAATCGAGATACTAAAGGCATTTACTTTGCGGTCGATTATCTAACCAATGTCACAAAACATCTTATCAAAGGTTCAAAAACAGAAAGTGCCAAAGGAAAACACGTTGTAATTGTAGGTGGTGGTGATACTGGAAACGATTGTGTGGGAACCAGCATTCGTCAGGGCTGTAAATCCGTCACACAGATTGAAATGATGCCTGAGCCACCCAAAGATCGACTAGCATCCAACCCATGGCCAGAATGGCCTAAAATCTTAAAAACGGATTATGGACAACAAGAGGCCATTGCGGTATTTGGAAAAGATCCAAGACTTTATGAAAGAACGATCAAAGAAATTGAAGTGAAAAACGATAAGATAAAATCTGTCACTTTAACCAAAGTTCAATTCACCAATGGGAAAATGGAATTTGTCAAAGGATCAGAACAAAAAATCCCATGTGATTTATTGTTGATTGCCGCTGGTTTTATCGGTGTAGAAGACGATGTAAAAAAGGCATTTGCCCTCGATATGTCACCAAGAAATACTTTTGTGACGAAACCTAATTCTTATCAGACCAAAGAAACAAAGATCTTTGCGGCCGGTGATGCGCATAGAGGACAATCCTTAGTCGTATGGGCCATTCATGAAGGATTGGAATGCGCAAAGGAAATCGATACCTATTTAATGGGATATACTAATTTGGAGTAATTAAAAAGGAGTTACTTTTTAAAAGTTTAACTCCTTTTTTATGATTTTGATCACTCGCTTCGCATTAGTCAAAATCATCTAATCCCAATACGGGAATGATTCCCAACATTTTACCGATTAAATCATCAGCCATCTTTTCATCATGTTTTTTGATACACTCATAGATTTGATGGTGTAATTCTTCATTTCCCAGTGGAGGTAACCCATTTTTCTTTCGACGAATACTTCTCTCATAAAATAATTTCATGATATTTTGTCGAACCAACTCTTGAGTCATATAATAAACATCTTTAAACAACCTGTTTTTACTGATTTTTATAATTTGATAGTGAAAATTAAAATCGGCATCTACCGCTACTTCTAATAACTGTTTTAAGCCCGGATCGTTGTCTTTCTTATAGAATACTTCCTGAAACTGATTCGTACATAATTCATATTGTAAAAGTGCTTTCTTTAATGCATCTATATCATCTTCCGTAGCATGTTTTACAGCTCGAATAAAACACTCTTTTTCTAAGAGATAGCGCAATTCCGTTACATCTTCATACTGATCAGCATATAAATCTGTTAATTGACTTAATACAGGTTTTAATGAAAATTCCTTAACATATGTTCCATCACCAACTCTAGTTTCAGTTAGACCTAATGTATTCAGTTTTTGAATTGCTAGTCTTACACTTAATCTATTGACTCCAAACAAATTAGCTAGTTCTGTTTCTGATGGAATTTTATCATTTGGTTTCCACTCATTCGTTAATATCGAATGCTTCATCACATCACTGATTTGTTCAACAACTGAGGTTCTCGTAATTTTTATGCCTTGCTTAGGATGTTTTTCCAATCGCATCGAATCCCTCCCATCTGATATTTCCTTTATTATACATCAGATTTATATAGTTTAAAAAGGCTTGGTCTCAATCAAACCAAACCTTTAAAATTTACTAGATTACTTTACTTCAACATGCACAGAGTGCTCCATCGCCCAATCACTCATCTCTTGTCCAATACCCGGTAATTCTGGAATTTCATAATATCCGTCTTTTGGAGCATAATAATATTTACCGAACTTTTTAAAAATGGAAAGAAGATTTGCATTATGTTCTTCATGAATGACAAAATTAGGAATGGCAGCTTCTACTTGTAGGGCAGCAGCCGTTGCGATCGGTCCTCCGCAAACATGAATTTGTACACCCATATCATAGACGTGAGCCATGTCACAAATTTTCTTAGTTTCTGTAATACCACCCGTATTGCACAAATCAGGTTGAATAACACTTAGGCTTCGATCTTCAAAAAATGGTCTAAATCCCCAACGAGTATAAACTCTTTCTCCTGTTGCTAATGGTAAAGTACAATTTTTTTGAATAAACTTAAATAAATCTGGGTTTTCTGGAGATGTTGGTTCTTCATAATACATGATATGATATGGCTCCAGAGCTTTTCCTAGTTCACTAGCCGTATTAGCGTCTAACAATGAGTGAATTTCAATAATGATATCCATATCATCACCACCGGCTTCTCTAGCTGCTGCAATGCGTTCAACACTTCTCTGAAGATCCATATTTCTATAACATCCGCGAATTTGATTGCCTTGAGTGCTGAACACTTCCTGCATTTCTTTTTTATCGGTAGGTGCAAACACAGGGTCAATTTTTACGGCAGTATAACCTTCGCTCAAAGCATCTTTTACCGCATCAAAATAATCTTGCGGATCATATAATAACGTCAATGCATCTTTCTCTTCAATGATCTTTCTCCAACCAAATTGAAGTTGTGAAGCGTATGCACGAAGTTTTTTATTTGTTTTTCCACCTAAAAGTTTATAAACAGGAACACCTAATTTTTTTCCTTTGATATCCCAACATGCCGTATCAATCGCAGCCATGGCGCTTGTCACTACAACGCCACCTCCCATACCCCAGAATGTATGACGGTGTAAATGATTCCAAATTTCCTCCGTATTGAATGGATCCATGCCTATAATCAATTCTGCGAAATCCTTACATTGACCAAATGCAGCATTAGAACAGTTACCATACGATAAACCAGCTTCACCAAATCCGCTGATCCCTTCATCCGTATTCACTTTAATCGTCACAAAACCACCAAGATTATAATCTTGCATATAAACATCTACACTTGTAATTTTCATAATAGCCTTCTTCCTATTCTGTCCAAACAGACGTGTGTATTTCAATATTTCCATATTTTGCTCTATAGAGCCCAATCATAGCCATAATTATTAAAGCTGCTACATTGATTATTGCCAATACAGGAGTCATTGATAATGTTGATTTCCAAAATACAAATAAGTTTCCCAATAAACTTAAAATACAGATTGCCTTATACATTCCATCTCCAACATGCAATCGACTCTTTTTCCATTGTTCTGGAAATTCTTTTGGTAAGTTCCAAAAAGCTATAAAATTCAAAAATGCGAAAAATGATGTAAACAATTGAATCATATTCGTAATAACACTAATCGATAAGTTAAATGCAATTGGAATTACTCCTAAAATGTACATAAAAGTTAAGATATAGACACGAGCTCCATGTTTGTTCTTTTTTCCAAATACTTCCGGAAGCCATCCATCATCACAGGATTGACCTATATTAATAGCGTTATATGCAAAGCTACTATTTAACGTGGAAAGTAAAGCCATAATAGGTCCCCCAATAATAAATACATGGAACAGAATACTTGGAAATATTTTTTGTGCAGCAAATACTAAAGTCGTAGATTCTCCGTATTCGGCAACACTTAAAACTCCGGTTCCCGCAATCGCCACACCAACATATAAAAGAATCAAAGTTGGGACAGATAACAGTAGAGCGAAAGGTATATCACGTTTTGCATCTTTACTATCTCTACCATATGCGATTGTCATCGAATAACCAGTACAAGAATATACAAACAATAACATAGCTCCTAAAAATCCTCCGGAGACTTGTCCATTCGTAAATTCTATTCCCCAACCATGAATCAAAAAATTAGGATCAGTAAAGTCAAATACTGGCAATTTTAAGTTAAAGCATCCTATTATTGCGAATAATGCCAAAGCACCAATCAAAAACCATGTCATAAATTTCTGTGCTTTTGCCATCACATCAATCCCCATCATGTTTACAACGTAGAAAAAAGTTAATAAACCAATTCCCACAAATGTTTTCACAATAGGAGTACCCAAAGCAGGAATAATATCTCCTAAATAATGAGCGGCTGATACACCAAATAATGATAACGATACACATTGTGTCAAGTTACAGAAAGCAAAGATTCCTCCCGGTTTAGCTCCTGCCAAGCGACAAATCATGGAATAATTTCCACCTCCAAGTCGTAATGTACTTGACACAAAAACAAAAGGTAAAATCATAATCAAACCTAAAAGAATTGCGGCAAGATATGCCAACCATGCAGAGTAACCTGTCATCTTGATTGCAGGTACAATTAAGGTAATTACACCTGCTCCAATAACTTGACCAATTGCTAATGCGTAAAGCTCTGCTCGACCAAGATTCCCCGGTTTTGGAGGGGATTCATTAATCATTTTAATAGCCATATGATCTCCTTGTTGAATTATCGTTGAGGAAAAGGGCCCTATATTATCTCAACTGCCCAGTAAATAAACGAAAATCGAATCACTTGTTCGCTAGGTAATCAAATAATATCATATATACCTTATAAGTCAAGTATGTTATATAAGTTTTTTTGAAATACAGATAACTTTAGAACAAATAAAAAGTATCGTCTGTATAATAGACAATACTTTTTAAAGTCCTCTATATTTTCTTAGTATGCGTTTAAACTCTTCCAACTGTGCTAATCCTTCTAATAAAATTGTATCCGGACATATCGAATCATCATCCGAGCGATAGAATGTAATTTGTATATCATTGAATAAGTTGATAATGGCATATGTACCATAAGCATAAGAACCACGATTAACCATCAGACTTCCCGGATTCACAAAAGTAGTTCCATCGATTTTCTTGATTGTCGGTACATGAGTATGTCCATGAAAACAAAGCGTACAGTTATTTTCCTTACATAAAGCTAATAACTCTTCATATCCATCATAAATATGATAGAAATGTCCATGTGTAACACAGATTTTTTTATAGATCACATACGGAGGATACGCTTCTTCATCATGATTACCCCGAACCGCAATATCAAATTGCTTCATTACCTTATCATTTTTAGGAAGCGCAGAATCCCCACAATGAATCATCAAATCTACCATGCCCTTATATTTTTTCACAATACGAGGTAAATGATCCAAAAAGCGATGACTGTCACTGACCAACAAGATCTTCATTTGTGAATCTCCGATCGATTTCATCCATTGCATCTTGAAGAATTTGTTGAGGATCTTCTACCACATCCAGATTTTGTGCACAAATCAGTTCTACATCCTCAGTTTTAAAAAAATAAGAGAAAACACCTTGGATATATTCAAACCCAAACGGTTTATAAACACGTCCTCCAGAAGTTGTTACATAATATACTTTCTTACAACGACAACAGTTTTGACAATTTCCTTCCTGGTCATAATAAAATGTAATTCCCTGGCAACAGATCATCTCAATATAGATTTTTAAAAGAGAAGGGAATGAAAGATCATAATAGGGAGCGGCAATCACAATAGTATCTGCTTCAGAAAATTGTTTGGCATATTGAGTAAGATATGTTCCGTTTTCTCGTTGTTGTAAAGCATTTTGATCCAAAGGATGAAGATTCGTTTCCTTTTGTAGGTTGATTTCTTCTATATCCCCCTGCAAGTGACTCAGTAAATATCTAGCCAGAGCATCCGTTCTTGAATTCTTTGAAATGGTGCTGTTAATATATAAAATCTTATTCATTTTGGTACTCCTCATATTTTTTCATCCAATATTCATGATCTTTTTCATCAATGGATCGTAACACACGACAAGGATTACCTGCCGCAATCACATCACTTGGTATATCTTTTGTGACAACACTACCGGAACCAATGATGCTGTTTTTCCCAATTGTGACGCCTGGATTAATAATTACATTGCCGGCAATCCATACGCCATCTTCAATCACTACGCTAGAAGCATATTCCAAATCCATTTTTCGAATGGCAGGATCAATGGGATGCGAAACTGTATAAATGGAAACTCTGGGGCCAATCAGCACATCATCTCCAATGATGACTTCCGCTTCATCTAAAATCACGATACCAGTATTTCCCTGAAAGTGTTTTCCAATTGAAATATTGATTCCATGATCACAATAAAATGGCGGCACCAAAGAAATGTCATCATACGATTTTTTAAACTTCTTACATAATTCTTCCAACGGCTTTCTATCTTCCCAGTAAGCACTGTCATTAAATGCTTTCAAGTAAGGACGAAGCTCTCTCCATGTCGGTTTTTCCAATCGAAATGGATTGTATAGCTTTCCTTGTTTCATCTTTTCTGTTTCCTGCATACAATGTCCTTTCTTGAGTAAAAAAGAGGTCAGAAGACCTCTTTGTGCTATTTCTGCTTAATCGCTGCCTGAGCGGCTGCCAGACGAGCAATTGGTACACGATATGGTGAACAAGATACAGAGCTCAATCCCAATTTATTGGCAAATTCAATACTGGATGGATCTCCACCATGTTCTCCACAGATACCTAATTTAATATCCGGACGTGTCTGACGACCTAAAGTCACAGCCATCTCAATCAATTTTCCGACACCTTTCTGGTCTAAACGAGCAAATGGATCGTTTTCATAAATTTTGGCATCATAGTATTCAGGTAAGAATTTACCGGCATCATCACGTGAGAAGCCAAAAGTCAACTGTGTTAAGTCGTTTGTACCAAAGGAGAAGAATTCAGCTTCCTGTGCCAATTCATCAGCCAACAGGGCAGCTCGAGGCACTTCGATCATCGTTCCGACATGATATGTCAATTCTACACCAGCTTCGGCAATGATCTGATCGGCTGTTTCCGTTACCATTTTCTTTACATACTGTAATTCTTTTAAATCACCAATTAACGGAAGCATGATTTCCGGTTCAATATTCCAGTCCGGATGTGCTTTATTCACATTGATGGCAGCTTTAATAACAGCAGCTGTCTGCATATGCGCAATACCTGGATTGGAAACGTCCAGACGACTTCCACGATGTCCCATCATCGGGTTTACTTCATGCAATCCAGAAATTACCTGTGCTAATTCATCGTAAGAGATGTTCATTTCTTTGGCAAGCTCTTTGATATCTTCTGGATCGGTTGGAACAAATTCATGCAAAGGTGGATCCAAGTAACGAATTGTCACCGGTCTTCCTTCCATAGCTTCATAAATACCTTCAAAGTCTTTTTGCTGCATCGGTTCCAGTTTATTTAAAGCAGCCTGCATCTGCTCTTCAGTCTTGGCAACGATCATTTCACGAATAGCCTTGATCTTATCGCCTTCAAAGAACATATGTTCGGTACGAACCAAACCAATACCTTCAGCACCAAATTCAACAGCCTGATGTGCATCTCTTGGGGTATCCGCATTAGTACGAATCTTTAATGTACGAGCCTTGTCTGCCCAGCTCATGAAACGCTCAAAGTTACCACTGATTTCAGCTGGTACCGTTTCAATTTTTTCTCCATATACATTACCGGTAGATCCATCGATTGAAATCCAGTCACCACGATTATAGCGTTTTCCACCTACAACGAAGTAACCTTCTTCTTCATGCATTTCAATATCACCGGCACCACTGACACAACAAGCTCCCATACCACGAGCCACAACAGCCGCATGACTTGTCATACCACCACGTACTGTCAGGATACCTTCTGAAACTGCCATACCTTCAATATCTTCCGGGCTTGTTTCCAAGCGTACTAAGATAACTTTCTTTCCGGAATCTGCTTCTTCTTTTGCCTCATCTGCTGTAAAAACGATCAGTCCGGAACCAGCACCAGGACTGGCCGGCAAAGCACTTGTAATGGCCGTAGCCTTTTTCAAAGCTGCAGGATCAAACATTGGATGAAGTAATGCATCTAACTGCTGTGGTTCTACCATCAATAAAGCTTCTTCTTCATTGATCAAGCCTTCATCCACCATATCACAGGCAATTTTTAAAGCCGATTGTGCTGTTCGTTTACCATTACGAGTCTGCAACATAAACAATTTACCACCTTCAATAGTAAATTCCATATCCTGCATATTCTTATAATGATGTTCCAGTTTTGAACAAATATCAACAAACTGTTCATAAGCTCTAGGACTTACTTCCTTTAATTGATCGATAGACTGTGGTGTACGCACACCGGCTACTACATCTTCACCCTGTGCATTCATCAAGAATTCACCAAACAGCTTATTTTCTCCGGTAGCGGGACTTCTAGTAAAGGCAACACCGGTTCCACAATCCTCACCCATGTTACCAAAAACCATCATCTGTACGTTAACCGCAGTTCCCCAGGAGCTGGGAATATCGTTCATACGACGATAGTAAATAGCACGCTCATTATTCCAAGATTTAAATACCGCTTCAATCGCTTCCATCATCTGTGTTTTAGGATCTGTTGGGAAGCTTTCATGTAATTCAGCCTGATAGAATTCTTTAAAACGCTCTACCAGAGTCATCATGTCTTCTGCCGTTAGTTCTAAGTCGTCCTTGATGCCTCTTTGAGCTTTTACTTCATCAATAATTTCTTCAAAACGTTTTTTGCTCAATCCTTTTACAACATCGGCAAACATTTGAATAAAACGACGGTAAGAGTCATAGGCAAAACGAGGGTTCTGTGACTTATCCGCAATTGTTTTAGCCACGACATCGTTAATACCCAGATTCAAAATTGTATCCATCATACCAGGCATACTGGCTCTGGCTCCGGAACGAACCGATACTAACAAAGGATTTTGTGCATCCCCGAATTTTTTACCTGTTTCTTCTTCCAGTTTTCCCAGATACTCCATGATCTGTGCCTGGATTTCTTCATTGATCGTTTCACCATCTTCATAATATTTGTTACAAGCTTCGGTAGTGATGGTAAAACCGTTAGGGACAGGCATTCCCAATTTGCTCATCTCCGCAAGATTGGCACCTTTTCCTCCAAGAAGTTCACGCATATTCGCATCACCTTCCTGAAAAAGGTACACATACTTTTTTGTCATTCAATAATCCTCCTTATGCGTCAAATTTGTAAACGTTTTCAACGTCACTATTATAGCACATTTTCTTTCAAAGAATAGAAAAATGTCATCAATATATGATCTAAGACAAAGTAAAGAATATACTTTCTTTATAGAGTTTCAGCTTTCTTCTTGCTCTAATTTCTACATTCCATACAAAAAGGCAGTCAAACTGCCTTTGTCTATAATATTCTTTATAACTGTACCTGTCTTTATAACTGTACCTGTGCTGGCTGTTCTGCACGTACTCCACCGCAGATTTCATAATTAGGACAACTTGGGTTACAAGACTCTTCAATAACAGGCCGAAGTTCTGCCGGCATCATTGTTGTAATCTCATCATCATCGTAGCCCACAACCAAACTTTTCTTCGATAACATGATCGGTCTTTTTAAGATGGATGGATTCTTTTGAATCAACGTTACCAATTCTTTCATCGAATAATCATCAATTCCCTTTTTCAAAGATTGAAATGCCTTTGAACGAACAGAAATGATATCTTCGGTTCCATTTTCACATCGAGATAATATGTATTTGATTTCATTTTCATCGAGCAGTGTCGTAAAAATATTTTTTTCCTTAAATTCGATTTGGTTGTCCTTGAGCCACTGCTTCGCTTTACGGCAGCTTGCACAGCCAGGAGATGTATATATAATAACCATAAATATGCCTCCTTTTCACGTAATCCTATTATAGCACTATGAAATCAAAATACCATTGGTTTTTGTGACAAATTGCGGTAAAATAAGAAAATAATCGGAGGGATGAAAATGGAGCGAATGTTAAGCGGTATCAAACCGACAGGAAGATTGACTTTAGGCAATTATATTGGAGCCATTTCTCAATTTGTAAAATATCAGGATGAATACGAATTATATATTTTTATTGCGAATCAACATGCGATCACGGTACCCATCGAAGCCAAAGAGCTAAGACAAAATACAAAGGATTTGGTAGCCTTGTATCTGGCCAGCGGTTTAGATCCAGAAAAGGTAACGATTTTTCTACAAAGCGATGTTTCCGCGCACGCAAAACTTGGATGGGTCATGACTTGTATGAGCTATATGGGCGAATTACAGCGAATGACACAATATAAAGATAAAACGACTAAAGGAGAAACAGGCATCACTGCCGGCTTATTTACCTATCCAAGCTTGATGGCTGCCGACATCTTATTATACGATGCCAAATATGTACCGG
>NZ_JAXKBY010000161.1:0-10556 GCF_036552745.1 Faecalicoccus sp. | reverse complement strand
GGCCACTTCAATATCCGCATCAAAATCCAGAATCGTTAAAGGCAGACCGATCTCATTGTTTCGATTTCCCTGAGTCTTCTGTGTTTTCTTCTCCTGCGAAAAAATAGAATACAACATATCTTTACAACTTGTCTTCCCGTTTGATCCGGTCACGGTAATCACCTTACACGATAAAGACTGTAAATAGGCTTTGGCCAATTGTTGTAAAGCCTGTGTTGTATCTTCTACCAGAACCAATGCCATATCTTCCGGATATGGCTTATGATCCTTTTGCCATAGACTGGCTTTGCATCCAGCCTTGCGAACACTATCCACAAAGCTATGACCATCAACTCTTTGCCCTAATATTGGAATAAAAAGACTCTTCGGTCGTACTTCTCTTGAATCTATACAAACACCATGGATCCTAAGATCATCCTCATCCTGGATACAAGGTGCATTTAAATACGCTGCAACTTCCTGAATGGTTTTGTTTATCATACAAATATGACCCCCATTTGAAGTTTATTATAGCATATTCCAAACCGTCTTTGAGGACAGATTTGGTCCGTCTTTACTTTTTTTAAACAAATTCTCTATTTTTCATTTTTTTATGGTCTTTCGTCTTTAAAATCACCTCGTTTTTGTATGATTCTCCCCACTTAAATACTATTTTGGACTAATTTCACATATTTTCCCATAATAATACCACATTTTTTGTTTTTGCCTATGCTATACTTTATGCAAGCAAGGAATAGAAGACCTTGCCGGTATGAAATCGTTTTGATATTCATACTAATTTTCTATCCCCTTAATTTTTTTGAAAAGTCAGGCACCCCCTTAGCCTGACTTTTCACTTTTTTTAGCGTATAATAAGAACAAATACAAGGAGGTCTTATTATGTGTATTTTCTGCTCTATCGCCAAAAAAGAAATTCCCAGCCATACCGTTTATGAAGATGATCAGGTTCTGGCATTTCTTGATATTAACCCTACGGCCGTTGGCCATACACTAGTGATCCCTAAAGAACACTGCGATTCTTTCCTGGATTGTCCACCGGCTTTACGCGATCACGTGTTTGAAGTAGCTCAACAATTAGCTAAGAAACTGGAAACCGCTTTACAGTGTGATGGAATTCATCTTCTTTCCAATATGCATGAAGCAGCCGGACAAAGCGTTCATCATTTTCATGTACACCTGATCCCTCGCTACAAAGACGATCAGGAAATCGTTGCTTTCCATGAAACACCCAACATAGATTTTGAAGACTTAAAGGAGAAGCTCCAATAACATGCAGGATTGGTCAATGCGGATGATCCTTGTCTTTGTCATACTCGCTCTTTTATACATCATCTTTTCCAGTATGTATCGAAAAGTGCATCAGGAAAGATTATTAAAAGAGCTGCAGTCTTTAGACTTTGAAGCATTTGACAAAGACATTCGATCCACTTTCACCAAATTATTCTTTCCTTTATATATGGTTGAGTTTATGAAGCTGAATCGCTATATCATGGCCGATGATACAGCCATGATCAAAGAACAGTTTCAAAAGCTGATACGAATCGCCCGCAATAAAAAGCAGCGATACGAAATCATCTCCATGGCCTTTGAACATTATGTCTATGAAGAAGATAAGGAACAATCCAAAAATCTTTTAGATACGATTGATCAGGGAGAAAACCAGGGATTAAAGGACCATGCACATATGTTGTATGATATTTTAATCGATCACAAATCCAATCATATTTCTATCATGGAAGAACAGTTTCCACAGTGTACCGCCCAAGAAAAAGCCATTGTCGGCTATTTATTGGCCAAACAATATCGCTCCCTCAACAATATAAAAAAAGCAGAATATTATGAAGAATTTGTAAAAAAGGAATCCGCTTAGGGATTCCTTTATTCATTCATGATGGATGGTGCGGTATAAGTTCTGCTTTTGTATTCGGCATCCAGATCATATAATGCCTTCGCATCGTTTCCAAACAACTCAAATTTGGTGATCATATCACTGGCATTCTTTTCTTCTTCCCCCTGCTCGGAGACAAACCAGTCTAAGAATTTCATCGTTCTAAAATCCTTATCCTGATAAGCGGCATCATATAAGGTGTGAATCAAGCCGGTCACATAACGCTCATGATTTAATGATTCCACCAGAGGTGTCTTAAAATCCTGAATTTTGATATTTGGTTTATCAATGGCCTCTAACACAACCGAACAGTCATTATCCTGCAGATACTGCATCATGATCTGGGCATGAGCCACTTCTTCCTGTACCTGAACATTGTACCAGTTGGCAAAGCCATCCAGTCCTTTTTCTTTATAGTAATTGGCAAAATCTAAATATAGATACGCCGAATACAATTCTTTATTCACCTGTGTATTCAACAAACCCGCAACTTTTTCACTTAACATGTTCTTCATCCTCTCTATTCTATACAATCCGGTGCATTGGCATACAGCCAGACATTTAAATCGGCCTCGGTTTCCTCATCGGTCTGTCCCTGGATCATAAACGGTTCACAAATCGTTGCCGACGGACATAAAGCATGCAGATCCTTCTCCATATTTTCAATACCGGCTCCACCATGAGAAAGAAATGGCAAAACTTTCTTATTTGCGAAATCATGTTCCTTCAAAAATGTACGTAAAGGCAAAGCCAAGGTTCCTGACCAGTTTGGCGTTCCTACAAAGATCGTATCATAGAATGAAATATCCACCGATACTGGTTTGTATGCAGGATCTACCCCTTTTTGCACCTGTGCATTTACAGTTTTAACTAAACTCGCATAATCTTCAGGGTAAGGTTCTAACGCTTCAATACGGCAAACATCGGCATCAACGGCATTTAAGATCAAGTCTTTTAAATGCGCTACACTGCTTCCTTGCGAATAATACACAATCAATGCTTTTTTACTCATGGTAACCTTCTTTCTTTTCTATACCTATCAGGTAGGGTGAATCTTCTTTATTCAACTGTTTATATTGTACCACTGTATATAAGGAAGCGCTTAAACTTTGCACATATTTTTCAATGCATTTTGCCTCTTCTTTTCCGGATGGATGTGGATATAAAACCAAAGCCATACGACCTTTTCGCTTTAATAATTTCAAGCCTTTTTGAATAGCTATAACACTTGTATTAGCTTGTGTACAAATGGATGTATCTTCTTGAGGACAATAACCAAAATTAAAGATCATCGCATCAATAGATTCAAAGATCAGCGTATCCATCGTTTCATGTCCCTGGCAAAAGGCTTGTACTTTAGGATTCTTTAATTTTTTCATTGTGTTTTGAAGAATGTTCTCCTGAATCTCAAAGGCAAAAACTTTCTGTACACCTTCCGATAAGAAGAACGCAGTATCTTTACCATGCCCTAAGGTGGCATCCACACAAGCGGCATGACGATGTAAGGCTGGCTTTAAAAACAAATGACTTTCATCGACCATAGAACGCATATTTGGCTAGTTCCTCCTTGTAGAGAAGATAATCTTCCTGTTGGTAACAAACAAAGACCACGTTGATCTTTTGAGCATCAGGATATTCATGCATCAGCTGATAGATCGTATTGACTGCGATCGAACAAGCTTCCTGATGCGGATAACCATAAATACCGGTGGCAATACAGGGAAACGCAATGGAAACAGAATCTAAATGATGGGATCGCATATAATCAAAAGCTAATACCATCGAGTTCCAGTAACATGCCTTTAGACTGTATGCCGCATTTGAATCCTGATGATAAATCGGACCAACGGTATGAATAATAGCTTTACTGGGAAGATCATAAGCCTCTGTCATAACGGCATCACCGGTTTGACAATACCCTATCTTTTGACAAGCAGTTTCTAATTGATGACCGGCCTTTTTAAAGATAGCGCCACATACACCTGAACCTGGAAGCAGATGATTGTTGGCGGCATTGACAATAATGTCAAAATCAAGACCTGTAATATCACCCTTTAACGTTGTGATCATTCTGGATCCTCCCTTCCTTCGATGATCGTATCCATTCGTTTTGTGATCTTAGAAGCACTCACAGATATAGAATGAAACTGCTGCACCAGACTATCCAAAGACTGCTTTGCCTTTTGGGATCGTTGTTCTAAACGATGAGCATCCTGCTGCAAAGCCAGGATGTTTTTCTCGATCTCTTCGATATGTGCACTGCGATAAAAATCTCTGGTGCTTGCCAAAAGGGTAAAGATCACCCCTACCAGCGTTGTTGGAGAAGTCATTAACACATGCCTTTCCAAAGCGTAATTCAAGGTGTCTGTACACTTACCGCATACAAACTGATAAATGGATTCACTGGGAATAAATAAGATGGCCTGATCCACAGTTTGTTCACTGATATATTTCGATGCGATGTCATCGATATGTTTTTTCATATTCATCTTAAAAAGACGAATAAACTCCTGCTGGTTCTTTCCTTCTTCGATTCGCAGATAGTTTTCCATAGGAAACTTAGAATCGATACACAATACTTTATCCGTTCCGGCTACCCGCAAGATCGCATCCGCCACTTTTCCATTCTTTAATCCATACTGCATAGAAAAGATTTCCGGATTTTGTCCTGCATAAATCTCCAGTAAAGACTGCAGCTGATATTCACCCCAGTTTCCGCGCATTTTCGTATTGGTCATGACTTTGTTCATGCTTGATAGATCTGTCTGCATCTTTTGAATGGATTGGGCTCCTAATGCGTTTTCTTTGCGCAAGATCTGGATTTGCCCATTTAAATTTTGAAATGTTTCCCGCATCTGTTTTTGATACAGCTCTTCCCTGGACTGTTGATCCTGCTGATGTACTTTTGTCATCAAGATACGATCATTCTGTTTTCTGGATTGTGCATAGACTAAACCAATCAAGATCAACACACAAACGATCAATATCGCCAACAAGATCAATATCAACATTTCCATTTATATCACCCGCCATCTTTGTATCATTTCAATCAAATGTTCTCTTGTATTCTGTTCCGGATCATAAAATACCAAATCCAAACACCTTTGAAGAACCTTTCGAACATCTTTTCCTGTAAAAGACGTATGCGTCAACACATCTTTTCCATTGATCTCTAGATCGTGAAAACTCATTGGTCGATCCTTGTTCTTTTCATAAAAATCTATAAAATCTAAAACACTTTGTACGCTTTGTTGGCCTTTTAAAGAATGCGCCTTTAAATCACAAATACTAATCGTAAAAAGCTTCTGCATCCAGGCATCATCAAACCCCATTTGAATGCGAAAATGATAAATGGTTCGTAGCCGAAGCGGCAGCTTTTCATCATGATGTTTGACAAGCGAACAGATCAGCTTTCGTTGATATGTGCTTAATTTTAAAGCCTTACAAATTCTATCAGCAATTTTGGCACTTTCTAAAGGATGACCATAAAAATGATCGATTCCATCCTTTGTAGTTTTTGTCGCCGGTTTTCCTAAATCATGAAATAAAAGTGCAAGAGCTAAGGTTTCATCAAAGGGGGTCAGAAACGTTATCGCACGTAAAGAATGATGGAGCACGTTCGTATCATGCCATGGACTATTTTGTGCACAGCTCTTACACAGCTCTAATTCTGGCATCCATTTTGACAATAATTGTGTCATATTCTCAATTTCATACGGATTATATTGCAAAATCTCTTTTAATTCTTTATCAATTCGCTCTACGGCAACCCATTGAATCAGCTTGCTGTTTTGATGCAAGGCTTCCTGTGTCGTTTTATCCATCGTAAAGCCCAGCTTAGCACAAAAGCGATGTGCGCGGATCATGCGCAGGGCATCTTCCTGAAATCGTTGGTTCGCATCTCCGACACAACGAACGATCTTTAAAGAAAGATCTTTTTTTCCGCCAAAAGGATCGATCAATCCAGTATTTGGATGATAAGCCATCGCATTGATCGTAAAATCTCTTCGTCTTAAATCTTCGATAATGGAAGATACAAACTCTACACGATCCGGATGACGATGATCTTTATAGGTCGTTTCACTTCGAAAGGTGGTGATTTCTACCGGCTGCGGTGTCAAGACCGTGATCGTACCATGTTTGATTCCTGTTGGGATCGCATGCGTAAATAAGCTTTGTACCACATTCGGCAAAGCACTGGTACAAACATCATAATCGGCGCAATCTCTTTTCAACAAGGAATCACGCACACAGCCACCCACGACATAGGCTTCATAACCGGCCTGATTCAAAGTCTTCAAAATTTCAAGAATATTTTCCGGAAGTACCATCACAAACCTCTTTTCCTTCTTATTTTATACGATATTTCCCCACAAAAAAAGAGCCTTCCGGCCCATCAGATATGGTCGGGATGACAGGATTTGAACCTGCGACCCCTTGCACCCCATGCAAGTGCACTACCAAGCTGTGCTACATCCCGCTATGTTCATTCTACTCCATTTGCATAGGAAACAAAAGAATAAACCTTATTTTTCAATATGCTTTCTAGTTTTTATAAATTCCGTTTTTGCTGTACTTGTTATTGTATTGCCTTTTTCTGTATTTTAAAATTGAAGTAAGGAGGCGGTAGTGATGAAAATAAAAATTCCTGAAAATTTTATGTTGGGGACAAGCTCCAGTGCCTGGCAGATTGAAGGAACGGCCGGTAAAGAGGCTGGACAGGAAAGCTGGGCTGATTTGTTTTTTCAAAGCGATCCTTCGCGCTGGTATGACCAAATCGGTCCTCAAAAAGCCAGTGACTTTTATCACCGATACAAAGAAGATATTGCCGCTATGACAAGCTTTGGACTCAATACCTTTCGCTTTACCATACAATGGGCCTGATTGATTGAAGATGACTATCGCATCAACTTCATCAAGCGATATCTATACTATACAATCAAGGCAAAAGAAGAAGGATGTCATTGTCATGGCTATTTGATTTGGTCTTTTATCGATCATCTCTCTGCCATCAATGCCTTTAAAAATCGTTACGGTCTTTTGGAACTGGACTTAAGCACATACAAACGTAAACCCAAAAAATCATTATTTTGGCTAAAAGACTGTATAGAAAAAGGAATTGTAGAATAACTCGCATTGTAAAAGCAGCCATTTTGATAATGACTGCTTTTTTTCACTTTATGACATTTTTTCGATTTAGTATCGTTTAAACCACTGTATCCATTTTATTATTCTGTCCAGGCTTTTCCTTCTTGTCCAAACAGTTTGACATAATGGGCTAAACGATCTTCATATCCTTTGATGAAACTGGGAATCAACTTCCATTTATCAAAATTTGGATCTTGGATAAATTTTTCAAGTTCTTCTTTACCCGCCACGACAAGCTCTGTTGCCAGATTGACCTTTTGAATACCGTTACGAACTGCTTTTGCCAGATTTTCATTACCGGTACCACTGCCACCATGTAAGACTAGCGGCGTATCTGGGCAAGCCTTGACGATTTGTTCTAATCGCTCAAAATCAATATGTGGTGTTCCTTTATAGCGACCATGAGCCGTACCGATCGCCACTGCCAAACAATCTACACCTGTTTCTTTGATAAAACGAGCGGCCATTTCCGGCTCAGTCAGATTGCTTGTGCCATCGACTGAATAGTTTTCCCCTTGTCCGACATGACCAAGTTCCGCTTCCACGCTGATGCCTAAAGGTTTACACATCTTGACGACTTCTTTGGTCTGCTTGACATTTTCTTCATATGGAAGACTGGAGCGATCCACCATGATTGATGTAAAACCGGATCGAATTCCTAACATGATGTCCTCATACGATTTTCCATGATCCAAATTGATCGCAAATGGCACCGATGAAGTGCTGACCAATTCACGAATCATATGAACAAACCATGGAAGATCGGGATGAATGAACGCATTGACATCAATGATCATAGGTGCTCTTAGTTCTTCCGCAACATGAATCACAGCTCGAACCGTATCTTCACTTTGAACGTTTGGTGCGGTAACTCCATAACCTTCCTTTTTAGCACGATCCAGGATTTCTTTCATTGTCACTAACATATATAATTTCCTCTATTGATCTAATTTATCCCTTAAAAAGCGGGAGGCAAAGCACAGATCTTCTTTCCAGTTGGGATCACCCGTGTACCAGAATTCTCCCACAAACCGGTACACTCCCATCTCATACAGGCATCGGATGTTTTCTTTAAATTCCGTATGTCCCGTCCCAAACGGGATCTCCCGGTATTTGCCCGGTACCGTCTCCTTGAGATGTGCCGCAAAAAGATGGCCCTTTCCCTTCTTCAGATCCTCATTCACACTTGTTCCATAAAGCAGTGAGGCATTCTTTAGATTCCCGATATCCGGATAGATCCCCAGATACACACTGTCGATCCGGTCCACATAGTCCATCGCCTTTTCCACCGTGTCCATGAACGGTGTCTCCATCGTCTCAAAGCCCAGGACCACACCTTTGCGGGCCGCCATTTCCACACTCTTCTTCAGATTCTTTTCAAAGAGCTTCCGGGTCGTTTCATCCCCTGTTTCATAATACACATCATAACCGGCCAGCTGGATGATCCGGATCCCCAGATCATAGGCCAGATCGATCGCCTTCTCCATGATTTCTAACGATCTTTTCCGGATTGCTTCCTCTCTGGATCCCAGCGGATACTTGCGGTGAGCGCTCAAACACATCGAACGGATGGGTACACCGGTCTCGATCATGGTCTCCTTGATATGATCCCGTTCTTTCTGTGTCCAGTCCAGACGGGCCAGCTTTTCATCGCTTTCGTCCACGCTCATCTCCAGATAGTCAAAGCCGCTTTTTCTTGTCAGCTCCAGCTTTTCCTTCCAGCTTAAAGAATTGGGCATCGCCTTTTCATACAGGCCCAGCTCGTATCTATTTCTGTCCATAGTAGGCTCCCGGCCCGTGCTTTCTCTTAAAGTGTTTGTCTAAAAGTACCTGCTGCATCGGTTCGATGGCATTGTTTCTTAACAGGGTTGCCATCGTATTCATCATGGCCACCTCTTCTAAGACCACGGCATTGTGTACCGCATTGAACGCATCCGTACCCCAGCAGAATGGGCCGTGGGAATGGACAAGAACCGCCGGTACCTCATCGGGATCGATGTTTCTTTCCTTAAATGTTTCCACGATCACCTTTCCGGTCTCCAGCTCATAGTCACCGTGGATCTCTTCTTCACTCATGAGTCTTGTACACGGTATGTTTCCATAGAAGTAGTCAGCCTGTGTCGTTCCCAGCGCCTGGATATCCAGACCGGCCTGGGCAAAGCCTGTCGCCCATCGGGAATGGGTATGCACCACACCGCCGATGTTCTTCCAGTTTCGGTAGAACTCCAGATGGGTCGCAAGATCGGAGCTTGGTTTTAGACTGCCCTCCACGATATGGCCTTCCAGATCGACCAGCACGATATCTTCGGCCTTCATCGTATCGTAATCGACACCGCTTGGTTTGATGGCCACGATCCCCCTTTCCCGGTCGATGGCACTGACATTGCCCCAGGTAAAGGTAATCAGTCCATATTTGGGAAGCAGCAGATTGGCTTCCAGGACTTCCTGTTTCATCTTTTCCAGCATCGTCTATTCCTCCGTGACCACATAGACCGCCGCTTCATTGGCCGTATGGTTGGCACTGACGATCAGATCCCGGTCTTTTTCATGGACCACGCACAGGTTGGCCGGTCCCACCCCTTTTTCAATGACCGTGGCTTTATAGGCTCCATCCACATACTGCACATAGAACAGTTCCGCCTCTTCTCTTCGTACGCCGGCCACAAAGGACGGTTTGCCGCATAGGGTCGTTCCCACCAGGGTATGGGCAAAGTCGATGGTATTGTCATAGGTCCATACTTTCTTATAGCCGTTTTCTTCCTTCTTATAGATCTGGATGGAGTTGCCATGGAACGGTTCGATGGTCATGATCTCCTCGATACCGTCACCATCCAGGTCGGACGTGGCGATCTCACCGATCTGTCCCTCCAGGATGAACTCGGTCTTCCATTCTCCGTTTTCCTTTTCCGGCGGTGTCACTTTCAGGATGCCCTGATCACTGCCGAAGTAGCCGACATCCTTTCCGTTTTCCTTTCCATGCCAGTAGCCGTGGTTTCGAAACAGACCGTCTTTGAGGATCTTTAGTTCGATACCCTGGGATGGATCATCGGGCAGCTTTCCGATATAGATGCGTCCCGGTACGGACCAGTCGTTCTTTTCCTTCTTGGAGATGGCGATGGTGGCCCCGATAAAGTAGTTGGCGCCATCGACCTCATAGATATCGAAACGGTGGATATACGGTAAAGACAGGACGTCTTTGATCTGCCAACCCTTTTCGTCATCGTACTTTCCCCATACGATCTTGGCTAAAGACGGGGACACCTTCAGATAGAACTCCTGAACGGCCAAAAATTCCTTCTCTTTGTTGGGGATGGGGATAATGGACATGCAGCCACCGGGATGGGTCCATACCGTTTCCTTTGTCTCAAAGTCTTTTCCGCTGTACATGTTGCAGGCGATATCGGGATCCTCGCTGGCCAGAAGGATATGGTTTTCACCGTTCATACAGATATTGCTGGCGCAGTAGCAGCGCTTGATATCGTCTAAATGTTTTTTCTCGATCTTCATTTGTTTTCTCCTT
>NZ_JAXKBY010000160.1:0-4118 GCF_036552745.1 Faecalicoccus sp. | reverse complement strand
TTACTTTACTTTGTTTTTAAGTTAATACTTTTCTTGTAGCTTAACTTAATGACATTGCAGTTAGATATCCTTATATTTTTATTCTTTATTTTGAGAAAACTGTGAGATTGCCAAACATGCTAATCCTAATCCCAACATGCGAAGGGCATTTTCTGTTTCCAATTCTTCTAACAATGATAAGACAACGACGGCTATTCCCATAGCCAAGGCGATTCCTTTACAGACCAGATTGATCATTTCAGCAATTTTTGTATTTTCTTCTTTTTTCGTATCCACTTTTACCTGCATCAGTTCATCGACTGTCATATCAAATAACTCCGCTAATTTCGGAAGGCTATTAATATCTGGAAAAGATAAATCTCTTTCCCATTTTGATACAGCCTTATCAGTTACACCCATCATTTCGGCTACTTCCGCCTGTGTCAAATTTTTCTCTTTGCGTAAAGTCGCAATCATCGTACCAAAAGTTTTTTTCATTGTATCCTTACTCCTTTGATTGTTCACCTGCATCCTATCACTTCCCATATTTTTTACTCAACCGACCATCAGTTTAATTTTCTCGTCTAATGGTTTAGCCATAGTTTACACTAATTATGAATACTATAATACAATACTTTACGTTGAATTATGACCTTGTTTTATTCATAACTATGATATACTAATACAAATCAGATAAGGGGGCTGTACGATGAAACAAACCATTACTTTGGGAAAACATACATTTCGCATTGATACAGGTTTTCTGATCATGTTGATCCTATTAGGACTTACAAGTTTTTTTGCGTTATACAATGCGTTCAACCTGATCAGTGATGGTTCCGGATATGGATACATGTTCCGTCAGATCATTTGGTATGTCATTGGCTTTACCGCTATGTTTTTTCTATGTTCTATGCAAAATAAAGCCATCTATCCTCTAATGAAAAAAGCTTATAACTTTTTGATGGTCTGCTTAGTCTATTTATTAATTTCACGGCTTTTGATCCTTGTCAGTTCCGGAAGTATTTATCTTCCTTTTGCGAATGAAATAAATGGTGCGGTTTCCTGGTTTTCTTTACCCTTTGCCAGCTTTCAGCCAAGTGAATTTATAAAGATCGTACTGATCGTGATGATATCCAAAATCATTGCGACACATCAGGAAGAACATCCAAATCCGACAAATAAAGATGACTTAGAACTTTTAATAAAAATCGGGAAAGTTCTCTTACCACCTCTGATTCTTATTTTTCTGCAGCCGGATACCGGGGTCATGATCATCATCTTACTAAATACCTTGATTCTACTTTTATGTTCAGGTATTCGAAAGCAGTATGTATGGATCATCGGCATTCTTATTTTATGTGCGGTCGCTGGATTTTTCTTTCTTTATTTCTTTCAAAGAGATTTGTTGGAAGCTCTTCTTTCAAATTATCGATTAGCTCGAATTGATGCCTGGTTAGATCCAGAAGGAAATATACAAGGAAGCTCCAATCAGCTCTATACCGCATTATTATCTTTAGGAAGCGCCGGTTTAAGCGGGCATGGATTACAGGCGGATATCATTGCGATTCCAGAAGCACATACCGATTTCATCTTTGCGGCAGTAGGACAGTGTTTTGGTTTGTTAGGAACTACATTCATTCTCGCAATCTGTTTTGCGTTTGATATTGTACTGTTTAAAATCGCATACAACACGAAAGATCGTATGGATCGATTTGTCGTAATCGGTGTCATTGCCATGCTGGTATATCAACAATTTCAAAATTTGGGAATGATTGTTGGACTTGTTCCCATCACCGGTATTACACTGCCGATGATTTCTTATGGAGGAAGTAGTATCTTATCTTACTTTATTGCCTTTGCGATCGTAATGAACATATCCCCAGTTTCTAAAAAAGTTTGGGTTGTTGGTAAGAAAAAGCCAAAAAAAGTAAGCACATTAAAAAGAAGATCTCTGATCAAGACCTTCAAAAAAACACATTAATATAAATTTTTAAGGCGTTTTAAGTACGAATAATTTCTATATCGTGCAAAACGCACTTTTTTTTCAGAAGTTTTAATATAAAGTTCTTCCACCTCTTCTAACGATTGATCTAAATGATCAAAACAAGCTCTGGCCAAAGATAATGATTTTCCTCGAACCATAATTTGTCGATCAGATCGCATAATATAAGGATTATGAAGCGAATGGTGATTCTTATGTGCAATCGGCATGATTTCACACAATTGTAAAACCCGTAAGCCATCATCAATAACTGCACCCTGTAAGGCCCTGTTTATAGCTGTGGATCCTGCCTGTGTACTGATACAGATGCCAGATCCTGTACAATGTTCAAAGAATTCGCCATCTATATACACGTCCAGTGACAATGTTTTAGATACAGATTCGATACGTATTTCATTTAACGCGTAAATAGAATCAAAATTTTTAGAAGTTTTCATTTCTAGTAAAGGCATTTCTTCATAACAAGGGACTTTATGGAAAATATCATCTAAAAAAAGATCAATTTCTTCCTGTGTATAATCCGTAAAAAATCCAAGTGTACCAGTATGGATCCCAACAAAACTAATCTGATCTAAAATAGAGAGATATGTGTGAATACCACGTAGAAGTGTACCATCTCCACCAATCGATATGATCAATTCAGGATTGTTTGTATCATAATCCCATCCAAACTCACTACACTTTTGTATTACATATTTTGAAATAGATTTCGAATATTCATCCGTTCTAACAATTGTCGCAAAACGCATAATCATCTTTCCTTTCATTGTTTTCTATTGTACCATATTTTAAAAGGAGATTACTTTATGAAAGAACCTATAGAAAGAGAATTAAAAATTTTAATTAAAGAAGAGGATATGAATTTCATCATAAAATCATATGATTTAAATAAATATAAGATACAAACCAATATTTATTACGATACTTTAGACGGAAAAGTAAAACAAAAGAATGGTGCTGTAAGAATACGAATCATTGATAATCAATATATTTTTACATTAAAAATCCGAAAAGATGCGATAACACACTTTGAGTACGAAAAGGAAGTAGATACCAAAGACTTACTAAAAATAAAAGATGAAGAAATTCTAACCTGGTTAAAAACACATGACATTCCTTTTCATGAATTAATCCCTATTGTATCATTCACCACAAAACGTTATGAAAAAGACTTGGAACGTGCAACATTATGCGCCGACATTACCCAGTATGATCATCATGTTGATTATGAATTAGAATATGAATATAAATATGAACACGATGGGATTTCATATTTTAATCAGATTTTAAAACCAATTCATCTTCAATATATAAAAAATTGCCCCAGCAAGATTGCCAGAGCTTTTAATAAGTCTTAAAATTTATGAGTTAATCGATAGAAGAAGGATTTTGAATTGTATTCTTCTTCTTTCTTTTTATAATCTTCGATCTTTTGTCGCATCTGTTCAACCGATTCAGCTTCTTCTCGAAGAACTTCATTTTCATGTTGAAGCTTTTGAATTTTCTCATCCTTTGTCTGATTTTCCAATAAGAATGTTTGTTTGTTTTTTTCTATTTCCAATGCTAAACGTTCTTTATATAATTCTTCGATTTTTTCCTGTGCTTTTTCTTTTTCTTCTATTATGGCTTTTAATTTTTCATTTTCATATCGAAGTTCCATTTCTACTGTAGAAATTTCATGTTTTTCTTTACGAAAATACTTAGAAAGATGTTCAACACCTTCTGCTTTGATCGTGATCCGTCGTGTTTCTGGATTTTTATATTTCCAATCTTTATCAGGATTATCTTTTACTAATTTCGCAATTGCTTTATCAACTGTATTTCTTGATTTAGAAAAATGCTGACAAATTTGCGCTATATCCATATCGTAGAAGACATCTATTGGCTTTTTATCTTCCATTACGATCCCCTTTCCTATGATTTTCCTAAGTAAATTATTATTGTGCTTTTCTATCTTAGCATATTTCTTTATTCATTTCTACAACATCATAGGATATTCATATAAATTTTTTAACATTATCTTTACATTGTGATTTTTCATATTTTCTTCCTATGATATTTCATAGTTCTATTTTAAGCTTTTATCGTTTTAATTCATAAATCATATGAATTAGTTTTCTTGTCATTATTATTC
>NZ_JAXKBY010000159.1:0-14068 GCF_036552745.1 Faecalicoccus sp. | reverse complement strand
GTATAGTTATAGTTGTCTTAACTTAATGACATTGGATTTCTCCCTCCACTAATAAACGGTAGGCAATTGTATAACATCGATTGTCTCATTTTCTATCTTGACAATACTGACAGAGCAATTGGGAACCAGTGCTTTTGTCAAATTTTTAGAAACTGCGAGCTGTCGAAACTCTTCTGAATTTTCCTCTAAGAATTGTCGAATGATTGAGCCATGACTGACAATTAAAACATCTCCGGCTTCTTTCTTTGCAAGCTCTTTACAAGCGATCAAAAATCGCGCAGCCGCATCATGACGATTTTCTCCCCCATGTTCATAGAACACTTCCGGTCTTACGATTCCGTCCGGGAAAATATGTCTTGTATATTCTGCCTCATAGTCCCCAAAAAACACTTCTTTGAAACGTTTATCCTTTTTAATGGGAATATTTCGATCATGAAGTATAAGTTCTAATGTATCTCCTGCTCTTTCACTACCCGAATAATATCCGGCAGACAAGGAAACTGTATCAAAAAATAAGCGCAGTTTCTTTGCCTGCTCTCTTCCCTTTTCTGTTAAAGGAGAATCACACCATCCTTGAATACGGCCTATTACATTAAACCAGGTTTGACCATGTCGAACAATATATAGCTTCATGCACTGCTCCTTTCCAAAACATTGACTATTTCTTGTCTTTTTGTTCCCAGAACCATTTTATCTTTTATCGTATATTGATAACGGAACCCAAACTTCTCCTGAACTCTTTGGCTTTGCTTGTTTTCACTATAGTAGCCACAGAAGATGCGCGTAAGTTCTAATTTCTGAAAACCATAAGACAATAAAGCAGCTGCCACTTCCGGTACAATTCCTTGTCCCCAATACGCTTTGCCGATCCAATATCCAAGTTCCGCCTCTTTATCGTGCAGTTTCACATTCGCCTGTCCCTGAAACATCAGCGAAATACATCCAATGATCTTATTTGTTTCTTTTAGAACTATGGCATATGTTTCCGGAAAAGCAAATACATTTTTAATAATTTCTTTTGATTCTTCTACACTTTTATGAGGTAACCATCCCGCTCTCGGTCCGATATCCGGATCCTTTGCCAAGTCATACAATTGCGAAGCATCCTCAATCTTCCAGTGTCTTAATAAACATCTTTTTGTTTCCATGTACTTATTGTATCACAAATTATATTAGTGGATACTAACCGTATGAAATTGCAGTTTTTATCAGTCTTTGTTAGAATGAAACATACGTAAGGGAGTAGTTATCTTACAAATAGGTAAGTGAGTAAATCAACATATTGATCTGGTGATCTGGTTTACTGTAAAAAACGAGACTTATGCGATTTTTCGCATAGGTCTCGTTTCTTTTTGGGAGGAATTATGGATACTTTTACTTTACTTTTAACCGCTGTTTCTCTGGCCATGGATGCAAGTGCGGTCTCTTTAGCCAAAGGTATGGCATTGCCAAAAAAGAGTCTTTTACAATATGCTTTTATTCTAGCTTTAGCCTTCGGTATTTTTCAAGGCATCATGCCTTGTATCGGCTACTTTGCCGGCAGTCAATTTTCCATATTTATATCCAAGATCGATCACTGGATTGCTTTTGTCTTATTAGGCATCATCGGTACCAATATGATCAAAGAAGGACATGAAGCAAAAGAAGAATGTGAAATTCTTCATTCCATTCCTTTTAAAACCGTTTTATTATTGGCGATTGCCACCAGCATTGATGCTTTGGCTGTCGGTGTAAGTTTTGCCTTTTTACAAGTCCCTATCCTATGGGCTGCTTTGTGGATTGGTGTCATCACTTTTATTTTATCTTTCTGTTGTGTCCTCATAGGAAAAAAAGTCGGTTCTATTTTTCAAAAATACGCTGAATATCTTGGTGGATGCATGTTGATTTTCCTCGGCTTTAAAATTCTTATTGAACATTTATTCTTCTAAAAAAGACAGAGAGTCATAAAAGCTATGATTCTCTGTTTTTTTCGTTATAACATACTGATTTATCAATGATCACTCCCTTTCAGAAACGATAGATGACAAAGTTCATTCTACGTACTTTCATCTATTCCGTACAGATTTTAAAATAGAGGGTCATAAAGATGCTTCAACTTCTAATAAATCCATGGTTTCTTCTATATATGATTGCTGTCGTTTCCGGAGACACAGTAATATGGTAATAGCATAAAAACAGAAAAAATAACGGCATTACACCGCTGCTTTTGTCTTATATTCATGTAAGATTTGTTTGAGATCCTCCATGGTCTGCATACCGGAACAAAGGTTTTTAAATTCTCTGGCATTGGGTAAACCCTTTAAATACCAGGAAGCTAATCCTCTCATCTCACGAATCGCAATAGACTCTCCTTTGGTATCTACCAGTCCTTGTGCATGATCTAGACAAATTTGAATGCGATCTTCGATTGAAAACTCATGTTTTTGTCCGGTTAAAGAATCCACGCATTCCTGAATCAAGAATGGATTTCCGATAATGCCTCGTCCGATCATGACACCATCGCATCCCGTTTCATTCATCATGTGATGAAAATCTTCCACACTTCGTACATCCCCATTGCCGATGACAGGTATCGAAACCGCATCTTTTACCGCTTTGATATAAGACCAGTCTGCTTTTCCTTCATACATTTGAGAGCGTGTTCGACCATGTACTGCAATGGCTTGAACGCCGACTTCCTCCATGGCCCTGGCCAATTCTACACAATTGATATGATCTTTATCAAAACCAATACGCATCTTTACGGTCACCGGTTTTGATACGCTCTGTACAACTTTTGCCATCAATTCTTTTGCATATTCAATATCTTTCATTAAATAGCTTCCGGCTTTCGCTTTGATCACTTTATTGACCGGACAGCCCATATTAAAATCAATGATATCGCAATCTGTCTGCGTATCCAGAAATTTTGCCGCATATACTACGGTATCCATATCATGACCAAAAAACTGAAAACTGACAGGATGTTCATGGGAATCACACTGGCACATTTCAAAAGTTTTTTTCGAGGCATAATACAGAGCTTTGTCACTGACCATTTCATTACAGACAAGTCCTGCTCCGAATCGTTTTGATATTCTTCGAAACGCAATATTGCTGACACCGGCAAGCGGAGCAACCACGACCGGATTTTCAATGTGAACCTTTCCTATATCAAACATTTTTTTCATGTCTTTTATCCAAAATGCTCTGTAATTCCTGTTCGGTAAATTCATAACGCTCATTACAGAAATTACAGGTCACTTTTGCTCCATGATCTTCCTCTATCATTGCCTTTAAGTCCTTTTCATGCAGTGTGGACAGCGCTCTTTCCATACGTTCTTTGGAACATGGGCAGGAAAAAGAAACCTCCTGCACTGATAAAACATGAGCATCTTCAAACATATCTTTGGCCAACTGTTCCAGGCAGGAATCATCGTATTCCTTCATCAATGTACTCATTGGTTTTAAGCCTTCCAAAACATGTTCGCAAATGGATATATCTGTATCTGTCGCATCCGGTAATACCTGCAAAATCAAAGCGCCGGCACTGACAACATTACCGCTGGGATCCACTAGAACGCCAACACTGACCGCCGTAGGTGTCTGTTCACTTTTCGTAAAGTAATACGCAAAGTCTTCTCCGATTTCTCCGCTGACAAGTTCAACGGTCCCGGAAAAGTTTTCCTGCATACTTAAATCTTTTGTTACCGTTAATGTACCTTCTTTCCCGACAACTGCTCCAACATCCAGCTTTCCACTTTCCTTGAATTCTGTATCTACATGTGGGTTGGAACAAAAGCCACGTACACTTCCGTCATGATAAGCATCCACAATCAAGGAGCCGATCGGGCCGTGTCCATTGATTGAAATTGTCAACATCTCTTTTTCGTCCTTCAACATGCTTCCCATTAAAGAACCTACAGATAAAACTCTTCCCAATGCAGCACATGCACAAGGATACAAATCAAAACGATCTCTTGCCTCCTGCACCAAATCGGTACTTCTCACCATATAAAGGCGAATATGGTCCTGACAAACTAAAGCTTTACATAAAGTATCTTTCATTTTCTTTCCTCCAAAAGAAAAGACGTTCAAAACGCCTTAACTTTTCTTTTTTGTCAATTCATTCAGGGCATCATCCAAATCTTTTTGTTCGACTCCCTGTCTTGGTAATGGCGGAACTTCCTGCCCGCTTGTTTCTTCTGGTGTTTCCGGTGCTTCAGTTTTTGTTTCCGGATTATCCAGAGTACCATAATTCATCAAATTGTTGATTTCTTCATTCGTCAATGTTTCATGTTCAAACAAGTTTTTCGCGATCAGGTCTAAAAGATCACGATTTTCCGTTAAGATCTTTCGACACTGTGTATGACACTCATCAACGATGGCACGTACTTCTTTATCGATTTCATCGGCAACTCCATCCGAGTAAGAGCTTCCCTGCGTATAATCACGTCCTAAGAAAACATTGCCCTGTGGATCGGCATACTGAATCGGCCCCAGAGAAGACATACCGTAAACACGAACCATGTTTTTCGCAATCTTTGTCAACTGCTCAATATCGTTCACAGCACCGGCGCTCACTTCACCAAAGACTAGCTCTTCGGCTGTACGGCCACCTAAAAGACCGGTAATACGCGCAATGAACTCACTTTTACGATGGAAGTATTTTTCCTCACGCGGTGTCATTAAGTTATATCCACCGGCTTCGCCACGTGGAATGATCGTAACTTTTTGTACCATATCGGCATCTTCCACCTTCAAGCCGATTACCGCATGTCCGGCTTCATGATACGATACCAGCATCTTATCTTTTTCTGTATATTTCTTGCTCTTTTTGGCCGGCCCCATCATTACACGGTCAATCGCTTCATCCAAATCATTCATCGTGATTTGTTTTTCTTTTTTACGCACCGCCAGAATGGCACCTTCATTTAACACATTGGCGAGATCGGCCCCGGAAAATCCCGGTGTTCTTTTCGCCAGATTTTCCAGTGAAACATCAGTAGAAAGTTTCTTGTTTCGGGCATGTACCTCCAAAATTTCCTTACGGCCTTTTACATCCGGTAAGTTAACAGTTACACGTCTATCAAAACGTCCGCTTCGCAACAAAGCCGGGTCAAGTACATCCGGACGGTTGGTTGCCGCAATCACAACGATACCGATATTATCGGTCATACCATCCATTTCTACCAATAATTGGTTCAATGTCTGTTCACGCTCATCATTTCCGCCGCCCATACCGGCTCCACGCTGACGCCCTACGGCATCAATTTCATCGATAAACACGATACATGGTGCGCTCTTCTGCGCATTCTTAAACATATCACGGACACGGCTGGCACCCGTACCGACAAACATTTCGACAAAGTCAGATCCGGAAATCGAGAAGAATGGTACGTTAGCTTCACCGGCTACCGCTTTGGCAAGCAGCGTTTTTCCGGTTCCCGGCGGACCTACCATCAAGATTCCTTTCGGGATATGCGCTCCCATATCGGTAAACTTCTTCGGGTTTTTCAGATAATCTATAATTTCTTTTACTTCTTCTTTTTCTTCTTCGCATCCTGCCACATCTTTAAAACGCGTCTTTACATTCGACTCCACACGGGCTTTGGATTTGGCAAACTCAAATGCTTTGTTGCTGCCGCCACCGCCCATTTTGGCAAACATGATATAGAAAAAGACTCCTATAATCACTAACGGTAGTATATTGGACAACAATGTGATCCAAATACTGGATTGGTTTGGATCTTCTACCGTAATTTCTCCACCATCATCCGTCAATGTTTCATTCAACCATTCCATATTGGATTCTGAATAAGGAATGATCACACTGTAAGATATTTTTTCATCATGACGAGAATAGGTTCCATTTACATGGATGATGTTAGAGGAAATGGAAACACGGCTGTCACCAAAATCCGCATCTTCCGCTATTTTCTCAAATTGTGTATAATTCATTGTCCGTGTAGATCCTTGTGAACTGTAAAAGAACAGAGACAAGACGATCATGATCACAAACAACGTAGGCAAATAATTGATCCATTTTTTCATGGGCATCCTCCTTGGTTACTGGTAAACTTCAGGTTTCAGTATTCCTATGTAAGGTAAATTCCGATATTTCTGATTGTAGTCTAAACCATAGCCCACTACGAATTCATTTGGTATAGGGAAGCCTGTATATTCTGCTTCGATATCCACAACTCTACGCTCCGGCTTATCTAACAGACTGACAACTTTAACATCCTTGGCCCCTTTTCGCAAAAGCAGCTTTTTGACCTCTTTTAAAGTTCGCCCTGTATCAACGATATCTTCTACGATCAAGACAGGACGTCCTTTACAAGAAAGGTCCATATCTTTGTCAATGCGCACATCTCCGATTGATTCAGTACCATCATAAGAGCTGACAGACATAAAGTCGATTTCACAGGCAAATGTGAATCGTTTGATCAACTCTGCCATAAACGGCACACTTCCTTTTAACAATCCAACGATGATCGGAATTTCTCCTTTCGCATTATAATCATTTACAATTTCCTTTGCGAGTTCTTCGCAGCGTTCTTCAATTTGATCTTCACTAATCAAAACTTTTTGAATATCCTTACTGATCATAACATAATCTCCTTAAGATACGAGTTTCATTGTATCATAAAAGCATTCGGTTTAACACTAAAATGTTGGACATCACAGCCTATTTTTGGTACAAAAATGATTCTTTTCTTACTGTTTTCTACAACCAGCCAATTTTTTCGAAAAATCCTTGGAATCTTTCTATCGATGAAGATACGATGGATCTTTTTGGTTCCCCAGACCATTTCGATCTTATCGCCGGCCTGCACATTGCGAATGGTCAGGGGAAAGTCCTTTGGATAGAGTGTAATCCCTTCGATTTTCCTTCCCGTTTTTTCAATAGAAAAGCCTTCATATTGACCATATTTCAAAGAAGTCAATTGAATGAAAACCGGATTTTTTTTCTTTTGAAGATACAGCTTTTTATGATAGCTTTCCAGATCGTAATCACCCAGATCGATCAAAGTATCACTTTGCAGCTGCTTCATCAAATCCATACATTCCCTTTTGGAAAACCTTTTTTGTGTGCATCGAAAGAGCCATTCTTCCAAAAATAACCAATCCGGCAAAGAATCCACACTTCGATCCCAAGTATCCAAAAATAAAGAAATCTGTTCTCTTTTTTTATTCCATTCTCTATTTTCTTTTTCGATCGTATGAAGCCATTCCTCTTTTTGGTCTTCAGAGAGTGTATCTACCAAGGAATGACGAATTTGATTACGGGTATAATCATCCTTTAAGTTCGATTCATCGATTCCAAAAGGAATCCCATGGTCCAAACAATACTGCATACATTCTTTTTTACTGAGGCCAAGCAAGGGACGGCAAATACGTATTCCTTTATACATACTTTCGGCTTTCAAGCCATAAGTTTCACAAAGCATATGCCGTTGTTTCTGAAAGAAATAGGTTTCCAACAGATCATCTTTTTGATGCGCAACATAAATTGTATCAATGTGATATTTCAAAGCCAGATCGACAAAAAAATCATAACGCACCTGCCTTGCCCAAGATTGAAAGTTACCAGCTTTCTCTTGCTTGGGCGCATATACAAACAAAGGAAGATGATGTTGATCACAAAAACTGCGAACGATCTGTTCATCGCGATCTGCAGTATCTCTTTTATGATAATTGACATGTGCCACAATGACTTTTTTATCACACAGCTTTGCCAACAAAGCCATGCTGTCAGGGCCGCCTGAACAAGCCACTATTCCTTGATATTGAACCATGCAATTATTTTATCATCCTTTTTGAAATGCTCCAATGCATTCGCATACGCATTTTAAAATTTGTTGAAACTGTTTACCCTTTGGATCGATATGTCCTTTAACATCAATAATGCGTGCGGTATTGATCCATTTGGCATCATTTAAAAAGAGACACGATTCTTTGTAAAGCCCCGGAATCTCTCCCAATGTGAAAAGATGGCTTTTCATTTTACGAATCGGTTTTCCTGTCATCGGCACTACAAACGCTTTATGGTGTTTAAACGCAAGAATCAATCCAAAATGCTGATAACCAATCTCCATTAGATAGGCCTGGCCAAAATCAATAAAACAAATATCGCCTTTACGAATTCGTATCTGCGGCAGAATTTCTTTATAGTTATACGCCTGTTTTCTTTGACAAAAATTCAACTTGGAAATCATATAATCATACACTTCATTCGGATTTAATGCCTTCAACATTTCCATTTCCTCTTTTTTTGCCTGCTGAATCAATTGTTTTAGGGCGCAGGCAGAGATGCCATATTCTTTTTGTTTAAGCCATTCTTTCGGTTTCATATTCTAATCAAAACAAAAAGATGTGACCAAAAAATGACACATCTCTATTTTTTTCGCTTATTTTTTAAACGTATCCCCTGTACCTGTATCCAATGGCCCACACTTAGAATGGGATGATAATGGTTAGAGATCATTGATGATTTTTCAATAAAGAGTTCCACTCCAAACAGGATGGCAAGCATCACAAAGAATCCGATCGTTCGATTGATCATATAAACAAAAGCGCTGACGCCGAACAAAGAAGTCACCCCACATAGGATAATTACTGTATTGCGATGGCCAAACTGCCGCATCAAAAGATGATGAAGATGGCTTTTATCAGCCTGCATAAAGCGTTGTCCTTTTAAGGTTCTGCGCAAAATGGCAGACAGTGTGTCAATAATGGGAACCATCAATATCAGTACCGGCAAGGCAAGTGTCATGATCGTGCTGGATTTAAAGCCCATGATCGATATAGTGGAGACCATGAATCCCAAGAATAACGAGCCACAGTCCCCCATAAATATACTGGCCGGATGGCAGTTATATACAAGAAAGCCTAAAATACTGCCGGCAAGAATGAAAGCCAAAGACATGATATCAAAACGTCTTTCGATGATAGCCATACTGCCGATGATGATCAGCACAATAACGCACAATCCACCGGCAAGTCCATCTAAACCATCAATCAAATTAACCGCATTTGTGATGCCGATGATCCAGATCAAGGTAAACAGAACGGAAAAGATACCAATATCGATCGTTATACCAAACGGAAGTCGAATGATATCGACACGAACCCCAAAATATATCGCAACAATAGCGGCAATCAGTTCCAGAAAAAGCTTCATACGCGGTTTTAAATCGATCAAATCATCAACCAGTCCCGCAAAAAACATGATACTTCCGCCAAGAATCACACCATTGATCGTTGAATCCACCTCAATAAACAAAGAAGCAACCACGATAAAAGAAAGATAGATGGCCACCCCACCGATTCGGGAAATCAAACCATGATGTACTGTTCTTTCATTTTCCTTAGCGTAGGCTTTAGCCAAAACGGAATATTTTTTTACAAGTGGGGTCAGGATCAAGCTACCCATAAACGCTAACAAGATCCACTGCAGATCGATCATCCCTTCAGCTCCTTCATCGTATTGATGATATCATATTCCGGCGTGTTTGTATGCAGTATCGTACAACCAAACGCCTGTTCCAAAAGCTGTCTTAATCCAAAACAATGTGCCAGCCCTCCACTTAAAAGGAAGCCATTTTTCAACAGTGCTTCTTTCATCTGCAAAGGTTGTTCCTTAAAACACTGTTTGGCCCAAAGTACGATCTGCTGCTCTATCATTTCCATTCCCGGCCACAGATCCCAGGCACTGATGGAAATTCTTTGCATATGTTGATAACGATCCAGCGCTGTACAGGAAAGACGCACATTTTGATTTTTCCAAAAAGCATCGCTCGCCGCTTTTTTTAACGCCATCGCATCTTCATTGGAAATCAGACAGTTAGTTTTTGTCGCAACGATACGTTTGATCTGCTCATCCATACGACTTCCCGCAAAAAATATCTTCTTATATGATCGGCAAGTTCCGTTCACATAAATTCCCATTTCCGTATAAGAATGACCGGCATGAATTAAAAAACAAGCTTCTTTGGTCTGCAGTAAATCCATATTCGTGATGGACTTCACTTTTTTGATACCACTATCTAATAGAATGTGCTGCCATTTTGTACGGTAGGCTTCATCATACCAATTTGGAACTGCCATCCAAATGCATGGTTTCAACAAAGATTGATCCGCCTGCAAGACATTCATACAGTTTTCGATCAGAGAATGAATCATGGAATCCACAGAATCTTCCCAGATTGGATAGCGTATCTGCATCAAAGGATCCTGGTAGATGCAGGAAATTGCCTCCTGTCCATAGAATAACGGCTGATTATTTTTTACGGCAACGATCGTTCTTGTTTTGGCATCGGTATGTTTGGAACAATCATGCAAACGCAATTCATAAGCACCCGCATCTAATAAAAACCAGCGTTCAAACATATTTAAACACCCAATCCGTTATAGATCGTCAACGCTAATATGGCCTGTGTACAAAGATACGATAAAGCCAATGCACATAAAAACATCAATAATGTCACTTTCGCAGGCTGTTTCACACGACAGAACTTATCGAACTGCACGGCACTGATCGCATAAAAACTCAACACAAAGCACACAATATATAAAATAATTTCTACGATTGAATTGGCCATACTTCCTCCTAACCGATCGTAACGATCTGACTGAAATAGCCTTGATTTGAAAAATATTTCTGTGTCTGTAATAAAAGTTCCTGATTGAATGAAAAGCCCATCAGACAGGAACCGGAACCGGTCATCATGACGCGATCCAAGTCAAACTTTTCCATCGATTCCTTTAATTCCTTTAAAGATGGCTGCAACATAAATGCCGGTGTTTCGAAAGCGTTCTGCATCGTCCTTATCAAAGAATTATAGTCTTTTTGTTCAATGCATTTCTGAATTTGTGATACATCCATAGAAAATGGATCTTCGGTTTCCCAAAGTTGAAAAGCCTGCGGGGTCGATATACCAAACGATGGTTTGACTAAAAGGCAAGGCAACTTCCAATCGGTTGTGATGCATTTGATTTTTTCTCCGATTCCTTTGACTCTGGCAAATCGATTAACCATACAAAAAGGGACGTCAGCGCCAATACGAGCCGCAAGCTTTAATTGTTCATCCAACTCCATAGAAAGTCCTTCCATGGCACAAACAGCCTTAAATACAGCAGCCGCATCAGCACTGCTGCCGGCTAATCCGGCTTGATCGGGAATATGCTTGATCACATGAATCTGATAATGAGACAGATCCGGCTTTTTCTCTTTTAAGACCTGTAAGGTTCTGTGAATGGTTGAATTTTTTGGAAGAATCATAGTATCACATGTAATCAAATCTTGTTGGGATGGATGGATTTCTATTTCATTATATAAGGAAACCGGTGCCATGATCATATCAAGTTCATGATATCCGTTTTCCATGATTCCCACTACATCTAAAGCAAGATTCACTTTTGCCTGTGCCTTTATTTTCATGCCAACACCTCATACAACAAAATAAAATCATCTAAACTTAACTGCTGTGCTCTTGTATTTAAAGGAATACTCGCCTTAGCAAGCACTTCCTCTGCTTTTTTCTTATCTTTTAACCACTGGCCTAAATTGTTATAAATGGTTTTTCTTCTCTGCTGAAAACAAGCTTTAACCATCTCAAAGAAGCAATCTTCATTTTCCACATGATATTTATGATGAAAGGTAAACTGCACAACCATCGAATCCACATTAGGCTTCGGCCAGAATACATGGCGTGAAACATCCATGATCTTCTTTACATCACAGCGATATTGAGTAATCACACTCAACGCATTGTATTCACTTTCACAATTGGTAGCCAAAAAACGTGCGCCCACTTCCTTTTGCATCATCACGGTAATCCGTTCAATCGGCTCTTTGGTTTCAAATAATTTAAAAAGAATAGGAGTCGTAATGTAATACGGCAAGTTGCTGGCAAAAACTACTTTTTGATGATCCTTACGTTTAGATGCGATCAATTCATCAATATCTATACTTAATACATCCTGTAAGATGATTTCCAGATTTCCATCAATTTCCCGTTTTAAGATTTCCGGCAGTCTTTCATCAATTTCCAAAGCGATAACACGATCGGCTCTTTGGCATAAAAACTGTGTCAAGGCTCCAATACCCGGCCCGATCTCAAAGACTAGTTCCGAAGGATCTTCTATAGCTGCCATCGCAATCTTTTCCACAATCTTAGGCTCTATGATAAAATTTTGACCATAGCTTTTCTTTGTAAAGACCTGATATCTTTCCTGAATTTCTTTTGTCCTTTTGATTGTCGCAATCGGCTGCATACTCATTCTTCCTCAATTTCTTCTCTTGTCACTTTCATCTGATTCAAGCGTTTAAAACACGTCTTCGCATTACAAGGCCCGATATGAAACTTCTGACAAATCTTCTCTCTTCTTTGCGTACTGTCAGCTAAGCCTGTCAAACCCAGATCGACAAAATCTTCCCAATTTAAGGTGTTGGCTCCCTGTTCAAAAGTCACTACATGGCACAAAGATTCCCATAAGTCTTTTTGCGAAGCATGTTCTACTCCAACTTTCTTTGTCGTTCTTGCCTTATTTTTATCAATAAACGCATGCTTACAATCCGGTACATGCTCTTGTATCATTCTTCGAATGTGTTCTCCCGGATGATCGGGATCGGTAAAAATGATGACACCTCTTTTTTTCTGTGCCTCTTTGATTCTTTCAATCGTCTCCCTTTGAAGTTGATCTCCACCTGTTTCAATCGTATCACAATCGAAATAAGACTGAAGCCGATTTGTATCATTTTTCCCTTCCACAACAATGATTTCCTTGATTTTTTGTTTCATAGATAATAAAAAAGAGAAGGCAGCGTCATAATGGGGTTTGTTCGGGGTTTGAACAGGTGACGGCCGTTTCTCTTTTATTTACCCCCTTAATCGACAACCATTATAGCACGGTTTATAAAGAACTCAAATATTCCATCTTTTGTTACAGCGATAAATTCCGTATAATAAACATATAGACATGAAAAGAAAAGTATGTGTTCTTTCTTATTATATAAGGAAAAGGATTATAAACCAAAATATTGACAATTCTTTTGTTTTCATGAATAATACTCAAGGTTTGAAAAAAAGGAAGTGTGTCGTATGTATGATGTAATTATTATTGGAGCAGGCCCCGGCGGTATTTTCTCAGCCTACGAACTGCTCAAAGAAAAACCGGAAGCTAAAATCGCAATCTTTGAAACCGGTGGACCATTAGAAAAAAGAAAATGTCCGATCGATGGAGAAAAGATCAAATCCTGTATCCACTGTAAGACTTGTGCCATTATGAATGGCTTTGGAGGGGCTGGTGCCTTCAGCGATGGAAAATACAACATCACCAATGAATTCGGCGGTGACTTGTTCAATTATGTCGGACATAAACAAGCCATCGAACTGATGGAATATGTCGATCAGATCAACTGTGAATATGGCGGTGCCCAGACAAAGCTGTATGTCAACACACATACAGAAATCGCCAAGAAGTGTCTGCAGCACAATCTGCATCTTTTAAAGGCAAACGTGCGTCATTTAGGTACGGATATTAACTATATTGTGCTGGGAAATCTGTACGATATCCTAAAAGAAAAAGTCGATTTCTATTTCTATACACCAGTTGATACCGTTGAAAAAATAGAAAATGGATATGAAGTCGTTTGTCAAAATCAAAAGCGATATCAGGGACATCGCTGCATTATTTCGACCGGTCGTTCCGGAAGTAAATGGATGGAGAGTGTTTGCTCAAACCTTGGTATCAAGACCGAAAGCAATCGTGTGGATATCGGTGTACGTGTTGAACTGGCAGCCGATACCTTTAGCGAGCTGACTGATTCTTTATATGAATCCAAGATTGTGTATCGATCCAAAAAGTACCAGGATATGGTTCGTACTTTCTGTATGAATCCTCATGGTGTCGTGGTTAACGAAAACACTAACGGTATCGTCACTGTAAATGGACACAGCTATGAAGATCCGGCAAAATACACCAACAACACCAATTTTGCTCTGTTGGTTTCCAACCACTTTACTGAGCCATTCTCCCAAAGCAACCAGTATGGTGAATCGATTGCCCGTCTTTCCAATAT
>NZ_JAXKBY010000158.1:0-1927 GCF_036552745.1 Faecalicoccus sp. | reverse complement strand
GAGATGAACTGGGGATTTTTATTATTTAGGGGTTCATACACATATAAAAAGGGACTAATAGTCCAAAGTAGTTCAAAAACTACTCAACTGTTAGACCCCCTTTGTTTTATTCATTTTCTGTTTCTTCCTGTGAAGTCTCTGTATCTTCTGCCGGCTGTGTTTGTAGGATCTGTTCGATCTGATATTGCTTGCCAAAAACACGCTGTACATATTCACTAAAACTTTGATTTTGTATTTCCTGCTCACTCATATAAGCACGTTCCCCAAAAATGTCTTGTGTCTGCACTTCATTTCCATCATTGATTTCCGGCACACAAACCAGATAATACAGCGTTCTTGTCTGGTCCTTCCATGTAAAATCTAATCGGCAAATCTGGATGATACGATCGGTTGCTTCCGAGGAGTAGGATTTCAAAAAAGCCGCATAAGTCACCTGCAGATTGTCTAATTTCCAGTTTTCATCCTCATCGGTAGAACCATTCAGCGCTAGAATTTCCTGTGAATGATCTTGAACATAGGATCGCCCGGCTTCTAAAACATCCTCTAAATAGGAAGGATCAATCTGCGATAAAGAAGCATACCGGTCCAACAATCCTTCTACAGTCAGTTCTGTTGTCGTGTTTGTGATCTGATAATGATATCGCTGTGCCAAATTCTCATCATAGGTCGCTGTAATCGTCACCACTTCGCCATTGGAAAGATCATGATTGGGACTCACTTCAAAATCCACCGTATCTAAAAATTCCTGCATTCTTTGATTCAAATCGTCTTTTCGAGCACTGACGTCAATGGTTGCCATACCATTTTCTCCGGTATAGGAAACTTCTATGTTTTCGGTGATGTCAATTTCAACCGTTCGTAAGAAAAAGAAATAAGCCATGCTGATGAGGATCGTGCCCATCGTGATGATCGATATAAAATAGATGACTTTATCTTTGATTTTTTCTTGTTCCATATGGATATTCTAATCGAAATACGATGCGTTTTCCAGTGCCTGCTCCACATATTCCAACATCGCCGTATCGCTTCGGAGCTCCAGAATTTCTTTAGCATCCTGCACACAGCATTCCATCATCGCCTGATCTGTATTTAAATTGGCAAACAAGAAACCGGGAACACCACTTTGACGAAAGCCGAGTACATCACCGGGACCACGTGTTTTTAAATCATATTCGGTAATGGAAAAACCATCTGTGTATTTCTCTAACATTTTTAATCGCTCTATGGCTGTTTCTTCCTTTGTCGAACTCAACAAATAACAATGCCCCTGCCTTGGACCTCGCGCCACTCTTCCTCGCAGCTGATGCAGCGTACTTAAACCAAAGCGATGCGCATCATAAATCACCATCCATGTCGCATTGGGAACATCTATTCCAACTTCAATAACCGTAGTGCTGACAAGGATATCAATTTTGTGTTCGGCAAACTGCTGCATGTTTTCCTCTTTTTGAGCCGCGCTCATCTTTCCATGCAACAAGGCAATCGATACATCCTTTAATGTCTTCTTCATACCCTCATAAATGGATTGCACACTGCGCAAAGAAGTTTCTTCATTTTCTTCAATAGACGGACACACCACATATCCCTGCCATCCGTCTTTGATTCCCTGCAACAACTCTTTTAAGATGGGTTTCATGCTGGAACCGGGTACATACTGGGTCTTTACCGGTTTTCTTCCCGGCGGCATGGTCTTGATATTGGATACATCCAAATCGCCAAACAGGAAATGAGCGGCCGTTCTTGGAATTGGGGTTGCTGACATCATCAAAAGATCGACGGCTTTTCCCTTTTCCAAAAGAGATCTTCGCTGACGTACGCCAAAGCGCTGTTGTTCATCCACGATCACAAAGCCCAGATTTTTAAAGGAGACAGCTTCCTGAAACAAGGCATGCGTTCCTACCACCAATAAGATACTTCCATCAGCCAG
>NZ_JAXKBY010000157.1:0-8332 GCF_036552745.1 Faecalicoccus sp. | reverse complement strand
TATGAAAATAAGAATGGGTGTTTTTTAGTCAATATCAGTAGGAATTTTCATAAATTAATCATATGATATGTCCTAAATATACTATTTTCTTCCTTGAAACGCCTTTAAAAGAGTCAAACTATCTGTATAATCCAAATGACCACCCATAGGAATACCATATGCCAATCGTGTGACCAAAACATCCTTTCCTATAAGCTTTTCAATATATAACGATGTAGTTTCTCCCTCTACTGTTGGATCAAGAGCAAGAATAACTTCTTTAATTTCATCTTTATGGATTCTATCAACTAATGAATCAATATTTATATCTTCAGGAAGAATTCCTCTTGATGTATTTATAACTCCATTTAATACATGGTAAACTCCCTTATATTCTTGAATAGATTCAATGGCCAATATGTCTTTCGGGCTTTGTACAACACATAATAATGTATGATTTCTATTTTGATCTGAACAGATTGAACATATATCTCCATCACTGAGATTACCACACACCTTACATGTATCTACACCCTCGATTAAAACTTGTAAGGAATTTACAAATTCTTCTCTTTTTTCCTGTTCCCAATTTAATGTTTCAAAGGCATATCTCTCAGCTGTCTTTCGACCTACTCCTGGTAGATTTTGAAATGCCAGAATCAGATTTTCAAATTTTTTTGGATACATTCTATTCCTCCATTTTTTTATTTTCCTTTTTTAATCATATGATTAGTCATCTATGATTGTTATGCCTGGAAAATAGTTTTTCATCTTTTCTTCAATCGTTTCTTCTCTTACTTCACTTTTTTCAAGTTTTGGTTTAATGATTACCTCAGCAGCTTCTGGTAAAGTATGTGTTAACATTTTTTGTCTAAATTCATCAATTACACGATTATGTTGCACTGAATCAACTGCGAAAACTACCTTAGGTGTTCCTAACAATTGTTCCGTATAGTTTTCATATCCCTCTTCCAACTGCATGGCATTGATCTCTTTTGCCTGAATTTCTGATTTTACACTAACAATCATATACGTGTTTCCACTTGCCACTAAATTCACATTACGTAGTGTTGATGCGTATTTAGCCGCGTCTAAATCAGATAAATACATATCATTATCCTTTAGTTTCAAAGAATCTATTTGTCTTTGTGTCTTCTGAGCACCTACAAGCAATTGTAGTACATATTCATCGCTTAATATGATTTTACGATCTTCTTTTCTCACATCCTTCAATGTTTCACGTGAAACATCAGATATTTCATTTTTTTCCGAAATTGCCTCAAAATCGCTATTTTTCGTACTTTTTTCTTTTATTTCTGATTGTTCAGATACCGTTTCATATGAGTTTTTGCTATTGCTCATAGTAATTTCAGAATCAAAACTCTTATCGATTTTATTCTTTTCTGGCTCTGTTTTCAAAGATATTTCATATGAATCGGCAATTGATTTTAATAAACCTGTTTCTAAATAATCAATTACACTGGATGCATAATTAAATTTACTATATACATCCATCAATTCATCTAAGACACGGATTCTAAATGGAGAAGGTGCCATAGATATCTTTTCTTGAATAATTCTTTTATTTGAATCCGAAACTAAATCTGTATTTGCGGCATAATCTAAAATGATACTGTCTTTTAATAATGAAATTAAATCTTGTGTTAATCGTTTTAAATCCATTCCTGCTTCTTCTGCTTCTTGAAGCTTCTGAACAACAAATTCTATATCTCTTTTGTATAGTGCATAAAATAAATCACCTAATTCATCTAAAGTTACAACACCATAAATCTGACGAACATCATTGACTGTAATCTTGGAAGTGCAAAATGCGACACATTGATCTAATATAGATAACGCATCACGCATCCCTCCATCGCTTAATTGTGCAATTAAACGAATGGCTTCTTGATCAATTTGTATATTCTCTTGTTCACAAACGATTGTTATTCGCTTTGTCAGATCTTCCATGCATACTTTATTAAAATCAAATCGTTGACAACGAGAAATGATAGTTGGAATTACTTTATTAGGCTCTGTTGTTGCCAAAATAAAGACTACATGGGCTGGAGGTTCTTCAATGGTTTTTAAAAGGGCATTAAAAGCACCTGTTGTCATCATATGAACCTCATCAATGATATATACTTTATATTTTCCCTGCATTGGAGCATATTTTACACGTTCGATCAAGTTACGAACTTCATCTACACCATTATTAGATGCAGCATCGATTTCTATGATATCCGGATGATTTCCATTTTGAACCATCTGACAATTCACACATTTTTCACATGGCTTATGATGTTCACTTTCACAATTCAACATCTTCGCAAAGATTTTGGCAACCGTTGTTTTTCCGGTTCCACGAGGTCCGCAAAATAAATAAGCATGTCCTATACGATTCTGATCAATTGCATTTTTTAATGTTTGGATGATATGTCTTTGTCCAACAACATCCTCAAATCTCTGGGGTCTATATTTTCTATATAATGCCTGATACATAAATTCAGACCTCACTTTCTAACCTCTTCATTATAGCATAAAGGCTCAAGCCTTCTTTCGTTTCTGTTTAAAAAACTCCTTTAAAAGACTTGAGCACTCTTCCTCTAATATTCCACTTGTATAACTTGGATAATGATTAAATCCTTTTGTTTCAAATAAGTTGGTACAAGAACCAACACAACCTCCCTTTGGATCGTAGGCGCCATAGACAACACGTTCGATACGAGATTGTATAATAGCACCAGCGCACATCGGACAAGGCTCTAACGTTACATATAACGTACATCCTTCCAACCGCCATGTATTTAATTTCTTACATGCTTTCTGAATAGCCAAAATTTCTGCATGAGCAATGGATTGTTGATTCATCTCTCTTTTATTGTAAGCACGAGCAATGATTTTATCGTCTTTAACAATAACACATCCAATAGGAACTTCATCTTTTGCCGCAGCCATTTTAGCTTGTTTAATTGCTTGTTTCATCCATTTTTCATCATTTAACATATTCGCAGCTTCCTATAAAAAAACTACTACACATGATGGAGCAAACTTAAGGCTGCTTCGTTCCCGACCTGACCTGATTCATTTGACATCATTGTAGTAGCTTTCTTATTATATCATATGAATTTACATTTTCAACAAGTTTATCCTTTTAATCCTCTAGATTGACGATCCATATCTTCAATCACAATATCATAAATTTCTCCTAAGCTGGCACAGTATTCCAATACTTTCCAGGGATCATTGGTATGAAAATGTATTTTGATCAATTCATCATCACCTACTGCCAATAAACAATCTCCTTTAAAATTCTCTATAAAATAATCATGAATCTTATTTTCATCGAGATTTTTACCTTCAATCAATAATTGTGTATCATATTTAAACTCTATCATGATGATTTCCTTTCTTTTTTCATATATCATACTATAAAAAAAGATAATCATAAATTCATATGAATTCACAATTATCTTTTACAGGTTATCCTATTTTCTTTTTACCACCCATATATGGCTGTAATGCTTCTGGAATCAATACACTTCCATCTTCCTGCAGGTTGTTTTCCAGGAATGCGATCAACATACGCGGTGGAGCCACACAAGTATTGTTTAAAGTATGGGCAAAATATTTATTTCCTTTTTCATCTTTTACACGAATGCGAAGACGTCTTGCCTGTGCGTCTGTCAAATTAGAACAGCTACCAACTTCAAAGTATTTTTTCTGTCTAGGAGACCAGGCCTCTACATCCACGGATTTACATTTTAAATCCGCCAAATCACCGGAGCAACATTCCAGTGTTCTTACCGGTACATCTAATGAACGGAAGAATTCTACTGTATTCATGTAAAGTTTTTTAAACCATTCCATACTTTCTTCCGGCTTACATACAACGATCATTTCCTGTTTTTCAAATTGATGAATTCGATAGACACCACGTTCCTCGATACCATGCGCTCCTTTTTCCTTTCTGAAGCATGGAGAGAAAGAAGTATAAGTATAAGGAAGATCTTTTTCATCTAAGATCGTATCAATAAATTTTCCAATCATAGAATGTTCGCTGGTTCCAATCAAATACAGATCTTCGCCTTCAATTTTATACATCATGCCTTCCATTTCCGCAAAGCTCATAACACCATCAACAACGGCAGAACGAATCATATACGGTGGAATACAATAAGTAAATCCTTTATTGATCATAAAATCACGTGCATAGGAAAGTATGGCAGAGTGTAAACGAGCTACATCACCCATTAAATAATAGAATCCATTTCCGGCAACTTTACGAGCACTGTCCAAATCAATTCCATTTAAACGTTCCATGATTTCTGTATGATATGGAATTTCAAAATCTGGTACAACGGGTTCTCCAAATTTTTCTAATTCCACATTTTCTGAATCATCTTTTCCAATAGGAACACTTTCATCGATCATATTAGGAATCATCATCATTTTCTGTTTGACAGATTCTCTTAATTTATCTTCCTTTTCTTCCAAGGCTTCCAATTCCTGAGCAATCGAAGCTACTTTCTGTTTTACTTCTTCTGCTTCCTCTTTTTTACCTTGTCCCATCAAAGCTCCAATTTGTTTGGAAATTGTTTTTCTCTGCCCTCGCAGATCATCTGCATGCTGCTGAGTCTGACGAAGCTCTTTATCTTCCTGTAAAACTTCATTGACCAAAGGAATTTTCGCATCCTGGAATTTTTTCTTCATATTCTCTTTGACCAAATCTGGATTTTCTCGGACAAATTTAATATCTAACATTTCTATATCCTCCTTTTGTCCATTAAAAAAGAGACATGTACCACAAAGGGACGATGTCTCGCGTTGCCACCCTTCTTATCTTAAAAAATAAGATCTCTTGACATGATAACGGTATGTACCGAAAACAGATACTTTTTTCCCTGTTTCACTCAAAGGGGCTTTTCCATTTATCTTCTCGATATTTTCACCAGCCATATCGTCTCTATAAAAAAAGAATAAATGTACTTTTCCTTTTCATTGTTTTCAGTATATTTTATATCATTCTTTCAATAAGAGTGCAAGTTTGAATCGAATAGAATTTTATAGAATACGAATAATCATATGACATTCCTATTCCTGGATCTGTTTAGGCTTTTTAAAGATGCCAAAGACTACAATTAAAATTGCAATCGGACACATGATGGATAAAATAGGTAACGACATATTTAAAATAAAATCTAAACCTAAACTTGAAATAATAAAACTGAAAATCACAAAAAGTAATAACCATTTTTTATAGGAAATCTTTGGAACAAGTTCCTGAAAATATTGGGCACAACAAGATAATAATCCGGTACAAACATTAAAGCAGGCAATAAAGAAAATCATGCCTACTAAGATTTGCGCAAATGATCCAAAACTATTTTCTATAGAATAGACTAAAACTTGTGCACCATTTGTCACTTGATCAAACATACCGGAGCTATGCATTCCTATATAACCGGTAGCACAATAAACAATTGCCAATAACATTCCTGCAATCAGTCCTGCCTTCATAATTTCAATCGTAACTCTTTTTGGCTTTTTAATTCCTAAATCTTGAATGTTGATGGCGATAATAATTCCAAAATTTAAAGCCGCCAAAATATCCATGGTCTGATAGCCATCCACGATTCCGGATAATACCGGTGATGATGCATATCTTGTATAAGGATTCCCAATATGAACAGGAAGCAAAAAAATAGCACCTAAAAATACAATCAATATTAAGATCAATAAGATGGGTGTCATAAATTTTCCTAATAAATTTTTTAATTTATTTGGCTTTAATGCCACAAATCCTGCCAATGTGAAAAAGAGAAGGGAATATATAATTTGAAACAACATGCGATTGTCTTCCTGAATCAAAGATGCCAATGCCATTTCAAATGAAGTCGAAGCGGTTCTGGGAATCGCAACACAGGGTCCAATCAACAAATACACTAGTGTCACAAACACAAGTGTAAAATAAGGATGAATCTGATCTGTCAGATTTTTTAATCCCTGATGCTTGGCAACGACAATAACGGTAACACTGGGAACGACAACTGCCATCAATAAAAATCCAAGGATTGAAAGTAAAAATGAAGAACCGGATTGTGCTCCTAATAAGGGAGGAAAGATCAAATTTCCAGCTCCAAAAAACATTGAAAACAGAGTAAATCCTATTAATATACTATTTTTGATATTTAACTTTTCCATACAATCTCCTTAAAAAAGATCCTTATTGTGATAGACAATAAGGATCTACAGATTTATTCTTCCTGTGTTTCTTCGTCCTCGTCATGATCAACTAAAGTAACCTTGGTCACTTTAGAACCTTCTGTCAGATGAATCAATTTAATTCCCTGCGTATTACGTCCATAAACACCTACACTGGCCAGTGAGATACGAATCATGATACCGGAACTGGATACGATCATTGCATCTTCATCCCCATTGACAGCTTTTACACTGACTAAATTTCCTGTTTTCTCGGTAATATTTATCGTACGTACACCTTTTTTACCACGGGAAGTCAAACGATATTCTTCAAAATCACTGCGTTTACCATATCCATTTTCAGAAACTGATAATACGGTGTTTCCTTCATTGGATAAACAAACACCTACAACGTAGCAGCCATCACAATTAAATCCAAGTACACCAGCTGCATTTCTTCCCATCATACGAATTTGATTTTCTTTGAAGCGTACAGCTTTTCCATTGGATCCGGCAATCATTACTTCATCATCACCGGTCGTTGCCTTGACAAACGCAAGTTCATCTTCTTCTTTTAAGCTGATTGCGATCTTTCCATTACGATTGATATTGTCAAATTCATTTAATGCGGTTCGCTTGGCAATTCCGTTTCTGGTCACAAACAATAAAGTTTTGATATGATCATGTTCTTTAGGAATTGGAAGCAGCACTTTTACCTTTTCATCCTTTTCCAATGTCAGAAGGTTGATGATTGGAAGTCCCTTAGCTGTTCTGGATGCGATAGGAATATTAAATCCCTTCATACGATAAACGCGTCCTTTATTCGTAAACAACAACAACCAGTCATGTGTTGACATGGAAATCAAAGTATCGATGGAATCTTCTTCATTTAATGTCAATGACTTAATACCACGTCCACCACGATTTTGTGTATGATAAGTATCAACCGGTTGACGTTTGATATAGCCTGATTCTGTCAACATAATGATACTGTCTTCTACCGGAATCAGATCCTCATCTTCCATATCAAATGAAGCATCACTGATTTCCGTTTTACGATCATCGCCATATTTTTCATTGATTTCTGTCAGATCTCCACGAATGATCTGTAGTACACGATCATGATTGGCCAGAATATCTTCCAAATCCGCAATTGTCATTAAAATTTCCTGATATTCTTTTTCAATCTTATCTCTTTCCAAACCGGATAATCTTCTTAACTGCATGGCTAAGATAGCCTTAGCCTGTGTTTCAGACAATCCAAAGGTTTCACATAGATCCTGAATCAATCCAGCTTCTTCTTTTTTACTGGAACGAATCAAATGAATGACTTGATCAATATGATCCATCGCAATACGAAGACCTTCTAAAATATGCGCCCTGTCTTTTGCCTTCTTTAAATCAAATTTCGTTTTTCGAACAATAACTTCTACCTGATGATTTAAATAATCATTCAAAATCTCTTTTAAAGAAAGCTGCTTTGGTCTTCCATTCTCCAAAGCCAGCATATTGATTCCAAAGCTTGTCTGTAACGGAGTCAAACGGAAGAGTTGATTTAAGATGACTTCTTCCTGCACATCTTTCTTTAGTTCCAGTACAATACGAATACCTTCACGGTTACTTTCATCATTCAGATAAGTAACACCTTGAATTTCTTTATCACGAATCAGATCCGCCATCTTTTTAATCAAATTCAATTTGTTGACCTGATATGGTATTTCATAGAATATAATTCGTTTCTTTCCATTATCCAATTCTTCAATACGATATTTGGAGCGAATCATGATTGATCCACGACCCGTTTCATAGGCCTGACGAATTCCTTTTCGTCCTAAGATCATACCGCCGGTTGGAAAATCTGGGCCCTTGATAACTTCCATCAATTCCGGTACGCTGACATCCGGATCATCCATAATTCTAAAAATAGCCTGAATCGTTTCTCCTAAATTGTGTGGTGGAATATTAGTAGCCATACCAACAGCAATACCAACAGAACCATTGATCAAAAGGTTAGGAATACGGCTTGGTAAAACAACCGGTTCACTTTCTTCACCATCATAGTTTGGTACGAAATCTACGGTATCTTTATTAATATCACGCATCATCTCCATAGAGATTTTTGACATACGCGCTTCCGTATATCGCATGG
>NZ_JAXKBY010000156.1:0-2228 GCF_036552745.1 Faecalicoccus sp. | reverse complement strand
TAATGCGATCTCTGTTTCCCGGCCATCAATAAGGATGAAATCGGGATCTTCTTTTGGCCATTTTGGTTCTATGTGCGATTCCCGCAAAGGATGGTTAAAAATCGTACGACTTCCATTTCCAGGGTTGGTCAGTATGCAGCTGATGCTGGTGGAAACGGATGGATCTATCAATATCGTTTCTATGGAAATGTTTAATTTATGCAGTTGGTCAAGAATTTCTTTTCCCAGAAAATCATCGCCTATACGTGCAATCAGCGAAGTATCACAATCCCATTTTGCCAACAAAGCAGCGGCATTGGTAGCCGGGGCGCCAATACACTCTGTGCGTTCTTTCATGACATATTTTCGGTTTTCAATAATGGTTTCGTTCATGGAGAATGTCAGATCATAGACAATCTGGCCAATACATAAAATTTTCATAGTTTTATTTTACCATAGATTCGATATAATAAGACGGTAAGTGGGGAATGAGAAATGATAGAAGCGGTTATATTTGATATGGATGGGCTGATGTTTAATACAGAAGCCATGTTTAAAATATTATTTCGAGAAGTGTTGGATCAAAATCATATTCCGGCACCGGAGTCGGTAGTGGAAGCGATGATTGGTTGTGATTCAAGGAGAGTACAGATTTTTGAACAGGAATATCCGGGGATCACGGAGACGATGGCATACTGTCAAAAACATAGAATGGAATACTTTTTTTCGATGTTTAAAGAACCAGGATCGGCCAATATGCCGGGATTACAGGAATTGATCGCGTATCTGGATCAGCAGAAGATACCCTATGCGATCGCGTCCAGTTCAGCTCCGGAAGATATTCGAAGAATGGTAGAACATGCAGGGTTTAAAATTTCCTACAAGGTTTTAACAAGTTCTAAAGAAGGGATTCCATCCAAACCGGCACCGGATATCTTTTTAGAAACGGCCAGAAGGCTAAATGTCGATCCGAAAAACTGTCTGGTGCTGGAGGATAGTAAAAATGGAATCATAGCCGCCGCCGGTGCTCATATGCACTCGATTTTCGTACCGGATCAGATCGTACCGGATGAAGAAATGAAACAGTATATTCAAACAACTTGTCAAAGCTTAAAGGACGTTATACCATATTTAGAAAATCAAAAAGCCATGATATAATGGCTAAGAGATAAGAGGAGACAAAATGATGAAAAAAGAACTCGTGATCGTTCTAGATTTCGGCGGACAATATAACCAGTTGGTTGCACGCCGTGTACGTGAATGTAATGTGTATTGTGAAATTTATTCGTATAAGACGGATTTAGAAAAAATCAAGGCCATGAATCCCAAAGGAATCATTTTGACTGGTGGCCCTAACAGTTGTTATGAAGCGGATTCGCCAACATATTCTAAAGAATTGTTTGAATTGGGGATTCCTGTATTGGGATTGTGCTATGGTGCGCAGCTGATGATGCATGTATTGGGCGGAAAAGTCGAAAAGGCAGATGCTCGTGAATATGGAAAGACGGAAGTCATCGTTGATAAAACGGATTCAAAGATTTTTGAAGGTGTCAGTCCGAAAACAATTTGTTGGATGTCGCATTTTGACTATATTTCTAAAGTGGCTCCGGGCTTTGAAATTACCAGCCATACGGAAAACTGTCCATGTGCATCGGCAGAAAATGTGGCAGAAAATCTATATGCGATCCAGTTCCATCCGGAAGTACTACATACGCAGGAAGGAACAAAGATGCTGTATAACTTTGTGCGTAATATCTGTGGTTGCGCCGGTGACTGGCGTATGGATTCCTTTGTCGAAGATCAAATCAAGGCTATTCGTGAAAAGGTCGGCGATGGAAAAGTTCTTTGTGCGCTGAGTGGCGGTGTGGATTCATCGGTGGCAGCGGTTTTATTATCCAAAGCCATCGGCAATCAGCTGACTTGTGTCTTTGTGGATCATGGACTGCTTAGAAAAAATGAAGGCGATGAAGTCGAAGCGGTATTTGGACCGGAAGGCCCATATGAGTTAAACTTTATTCGTGTCAATGCCCAGGAGCGTTATTATAGTAAGTTAAAAGGTGTAACGGAACCGGAAGCAAAGCGTAAAATCATCGGTGAAGAATTTATTCGTGTCTTTGAAGAAGAGGCCAAGAAAATTGGAACCGTAGATTTTCTGGTACAGGGAACGATTTATCCGGATGTTGTAGAAAGCGGATTAGGCGGCGAAAGTGCTGTCATTAAATCGCATCACAATGTCGGTGGTTTACCGG
>NZ_JAXKBY010000155.1:0-1621 GCF_036552745.1 Faecalicoccus sp. | reverse complement strand
GACGTGCTGCACTGATCGTATCAGCCGCAATGACTAAATGGCTTGTCAAGAACTTCGGTTCCACATCCCCATGATGAGAGAGAATGGCATTTAATACAATTTCCTTTTCACCATGCTTCTTACAGAACTTATAACCCAGTTCTACATGAGAGCCATCCTGCTGTTCGATGTTCAAAGCCTTTCCTATGTCATGCAGTAAGCCGGCACGCTTAGCCATCTGCTGATTCAAGCCCAGCTCGGCAGCCATAGCGCCTGCTAAGTAAGCCACCTCAATCGAATGCTGTAACGCATTCTGTCCATACGAATAACGATACTTCATCGTACCAATCAGTTTTACGATCTCACGATCGATTTTTCCGATTCCTAACTTAAAGATGGCATCTTCTCCCGCATTCATGATCTCCTGATCGATTTCCTGCTGGTATTTCTTTACCACTTCTTCAATACGACCCGGCTGAATACGTCCATCACGAATCAAATGCTCCAAAGCCAATCGTGCGACTTCACGACGAACCGGATTAAAACAAGTGATCGTAATCAAATCCGGTGTATCATCAATGTTTAATTCTACACCCGTTGCCTGTTCAAAAGCACGAATGTTACGACCTTCACGTCCGATGATTCGACCCTTCATCTCTTCGCCGGGAATGCTGACAACGCTGACCGTACGCTCCTGTGTTTCCTGCTGTGACATACGCTCGATCGCTAAGGCAATAATATTCTGCGCTTTTTGCTGCGCCGTTGCCTTGGCTTCTTCTTCCTTGTCTTTGATGTACGCAATTGTTTCATGCTCCATCTTCTTTTCCACAACAGAGAATAATTCCTTGCGGGCATCCTGCTGCGACATCTTAGCTACACCTTCCAAAACCACGATCTGGTTATCGATTTGTTCCTGCAGCTTTTTCTCTTTGTTCTCTAAGGATGATAGTTTATCAGTCACTTTCTGCATTTTTTCGGTAATCTGACGCTCTTTTTGATTTAAAGCTTCATCACGAAAATTCAAGTTATCTTCTCTACGCAATAACTTGTTTTCCAGGTTTTGTACTTCCTGTCTTCTTTCTTTGATGTCTTTTTCTGCTTCGATCTTTAAATCGTGAGCCTGTGTTTTACCATCCAAGACTGCCTGTTTCAGTTTTGCCTGCGCTTCTGATTCGGCATCTTTTAAAATTCGTTCTGCTTCTTGCTGATTTTTATTAAACCCTGCTTTGTTGTAGACGATCATTCCACCGCCGCCAACACACAGACCTATGATCCCTGAGATAAGAGCTGTTATTGGATCCATACTCATACCTCCTAATCCTAGTTAAGTTTTTAAACGAAAAACCATATCTATTATACATAAAAAACACATCAAAGTCTAATGATAAATATAGTCGGATGTCAAATGCCAAACGAGAGAATCGCTTACCATATGTCTCTGTTTAAAAAAAATCGCTATACCCACAGTTTGGTGATTTAGCCATAATTCAGCATTAAAAAGAAACTTCACATAAAGCATCTGTTGCAATCTGCCGGATAAAAAAGTAATGAATAGAGTACTTCAACTTCTTTAAGACATAGACAAGTATTTCCTGGGCATCCATCCCCTGTACTTCTCTTTGTATACAGAACAATGCATTGT
>NZ_JAXKBY010000154.1:0-13359 GCF_036552745.1 Faecalicoccus sp. | reverse complement strand
ATCCATCAAATGGGAAGTTGCATGTTTGGTTAAAAATGATTGAGTATTTGTAGTCATAAAGAATACCTCTTTTCTGACTACAATATAAAATCTAATTTGACATTATTTATGCCATATCACCAAATTGTCGGTATAGCGAAAATTTTTTTAAATGCAAATAAAAATGATGAGTATGTGTTTGACTTTGATAATTATCAGTTAAAAGGTAATAACATTGTACATAACAAAAAGATTGTATATTATAACAACCAAGAAAATTTTAATAATATTCCTGGTATGCCTATTGCTTACTGGATTACAGGAAAAGAATTTCAATTATTTTCAAAATATAAAAAAATTGGCGATATATTTGAAACTAGAGGCGGAATGACAACAGGTAATAATGGTTTATTTTTAAGATTATGGTATGAAATAGATATAAATAAATTTAAAACGGGTTTATCAAATGAAGAAGCGGCTAAAAGTGAATATAAATGGTTTCCATATAATAAAGGTGGAGATTATAGAAAATGGTACGGCAATATGAATTATGTTATAGATTGGTTTAAAGACGGCAAGAATATTAAAAATTATAAATTAGAACAAAGAAAAATTAATCCAAATTATAATATTGCTATAGCAGGATTAAATAGTATGTTTAATCCACAAATATCTTGGTCATTAGTCAGTGCAGGAAACTTTGGAGTTAGATATTATCCACAGGGATTTCTTTTTGATGTGGCGGGTTCATCTGTTCTTCCAAATAAAGAAAATGAAAAATATGTTTTAGCATATTTGAATAGTAAAGTGTGCGATAGATATTTGAAAGCATTTAATCCAACTATAAATTATCAACCAGGAGATATTAAAAGTTTGATTTATATAAACGAAAATAAAGAAATGGTTGATATTTTGTCAAAGAGTTGTATTGATATTTCCAAACACGATTGGGATTCTTTTGAAACAAGTTGGGATTTTAAAGTGCATCCTTTAATTAAAGAGAAAGAAAAGTTCCATTATAGTGAAATAGGTGGGAAAGAATATAAACTTTCAGATTGTTATAATCATTGGCAAGATTCAACAGAAATGAGTTTTAATAAATTAAAAGAAAATGAAGAAAAACTTAATGAAATATTTATAGATATTTATGGATTAAAAGATGAATTAACACCAGAAGTAGAAGACAAAGATATAACTATTAGAAAAGCTGATTTAGGAAGAGATATTAAATCTTTGATTAGTTATGCTGTTGGTTGTATGTTTGGTCGTTATTCTTTAGATGTTGAAGGTTTAGCATATGCTGGTGGTGAATTTGATTGGAATAAATATCAATCATTTATACCGGATAAAGATAACATCATTCCTATTTGTGATGATGAATATTTTGAAGATGATATTGTAGGAAGATTTATTAAGTTTGTTGAAGTTGTATATGGTGAGTCTACATTAGATGAAAACTTATCGTTTATTGCTTCTGTGTTAGGCGGCAAAGGTAGTCCTAGAGAAGTAATTCGAAATTATTTCTTAAATGATTTCTATAATGATCATTGTAAGATCTATCAAAAACGCCCTATCTATTGGTTGTTTGATAGTGGAAAGAAGAATGGTTTTAAGGCTTTGATGTATATACATCGTTATCAACCGGATTTAATTGCTCGATTAAGAACGGATTATGTTCATGAAACACAATCTAGATTGAATCATTCTATAGAAATGATTAACACACAGTTGGATGGAAATTTAACTTCTTCAGAAAAAGTTCGTTTAAACAAAGAACTTACTAAATTTAAGGCGCAAGCTGAAGAAGTTAAAAAGTATGAAGAAATCGTACATCATTGGGCAGATAAGATGGAACCGATGGATCTGGATGATGGTGTTAAGGTTAATTATGAGAAGTTTAAAGAACTGTTGTCGAAAATAAAATAACGCAAAGGAGGGGATGAAATGGGAGCAGTCGTTAAATCTATTGTTGATAAATTAAAGATAAAAGAAATTATAGGAATAATTTTTATAGCTTCTTTATTGATTACTTTTTTGCCAGATGATATTGCAGAAAAGCTGAATTTACTGGATTTTAGAAAGAGTTATCAAACATACTTAACGATTTGCATCATTGTAACAGCATCGTATTATTTGTTTAGTTTACTAAGATATTTGAGCTTATTCATTTTGGGAAAGATAATAAATGACAAAAAAATTGCGATCAATTATATGAAAAGAAATATGAGCCCCGATGAGATGGGGTTGTTAGTCCAGACGTTTTATGATTTTAAAATGAATCGTTTTAAATCTTCGGGACAAATAGATATTACTGATGGAAGAAAAGCTCCTTTGGAAAGTAAAAAAGTTATTTATTTGGCGTCACAACTTGGTGATTTTTTAAATGGGTTTTCATACAATTTGCAACCATATGCACTTGAATATTTAAATGCTCAACTGAAAAAAGGTAATATAGTTTTTCGTAAAGATGGAATTTCATGGCACTTTGATTGAAGGAATTATTGATGGATTTAATTTTTTAAAAGTCATGCTTATATAAAGAAGATAGGAGTTATGGATATGGCATTAGAAGATATTAGAAAAGAACTTGAACAAAGATTTGATCAACCTTTGCCAGAGTTCTATAAAAGAAGAATCATTTTTTGGAATGATGAAGCCAAAGAGTTTATTAATGAAATTAGTGAGCTCTCTTTATCTAATGCCAAAGTATTGATTCTAAGTGAAACAAATCAATTTATTTCTAAAAAGTTATTATCAAATGATGATTTGGATTCGAATTATCTAGTATATAATCCGTTAACTTCGGATATGGAAGAAGACTGGTTTTTAGATATTAAGCTATATAGTGAAGAGTATCGCTCGGATATTACATCACGTTATATGCAGGAGATGAATATATTAAATACACCAGCATTAAGAAAAGTTGTAAAAGAATATACTACGTTCTTTAACGCGGTTTCAAGAAGATCTGCTTTGATGAATGTTGATATTGATATTGATACGCCAAATAAGCTTCATTTAGCGGTTTTAAGTGCCATTTGTGGTTTAAGAAAAATAGATGTTCAGGACATTATTCAAACCGTTTTAACAGATGGCGATGATATTAATAACACAATTAAACTTGATCTTTTGAAATATGGAGCCAGCGATGTTTTTTGGCAATTAGTTAATCAAAAAACAGGCTATACCGGAACAAATATTGATGAATTAAATGTCCATATCTTGTTAAGCGCTGTTTCTAAATCTTGTAATTCAAAATTATTGGAAGGTTTGGATGACTATTACAACGATGTTCAAAATAGTTTCTGTTATGACTTTATAACGGAGTGGTTACATTCTGGCAAAAAAGATCTGTTGTATGAAATTGCTCGTTATACAGAAGTTAAGCTTTCTTTATATAATCGATTTGAAAGATTTGAAAATAGCGATTTATTAGATATTGAATGTTTACCTTGTGTTGATGAGATCATCATTTCTAAGATGATGAAGAGTGTGATAGATCATTCAATTGATTCCAAAGGTTTTATTTCAATCATTGAAAAACGAAGAACTTGCGCATGGTATGAACGATTTGAATGTTACTATGATGGACTTCTTCAAGTATGTAATATGCAATTGTTCTATGAAGAACATCGTAGGGGATTCCATCTAGTAGAAGCAAAGAAGATTTGGGATGCATATACTAATGATTATTATTTGATGGACACTTATTATCGCTATTTCCATAATGCTTTCTCTAAATCATTTATGATAGCTAATCCAAAACTCGATGATGATTTTAAATTAGTTGCGGAAACAGTCGAAAAAGAATATAAGAATTGGTTTTTAAACGATCTAGCGGAGAATTGGACAAATATTGTTCAAAAAGATCTTACGGAAATCGGTTATGTAAAGGGAATTGAGAAACAAGAAGATTTCTATTTGAACCATGTAAAGAATGTTGAAGGAAAGATCTATGTCATTATTTCTGATGCTTTGCGCTATGAAGTGGCAAGCAGTTTAGTCAAAGATCTGGAACTGGATCGCTCGAAAGTGGAATTATATTCGGTGCAAGGTGTTTTCCCAACGATTACTAAGTTTGGTATGGCAGCTTTACTTCCAAAAAATAAATTAAGTGTGGAAGTAAAAAATGACAGTATAAAAGTCTTAGCTGATGGTCATACTACCGAGATGAGTGATCGCGATGCAGTGTTAAAACTTTCAAATCCAAATAGCGTTGCTTTGCGCTATAAAGATTTCATTACCATGAAGCGCGAAGAAAAACGCGATGCGGTAAAGGGTAAAGATATTGTTTATATCTATCATGATACGATCGATAGTGCCAGTCATAATGATGATACTTCTGTCTTTTCTGCTTGTGATACAGCAATTGAAGAGATCAAGAATTTGATCAATATCATCACTTCAACTTTAAGTGGTATCAATATCGTAATAACTGCAGATCATGGTTTCTTATATACTTATGAACCATTAAGAGAAGATGATAAGATGGATCGTACTTCTTTTGCGAAAGATATCATCGAGCAGGGAAGACGTTATGTTTTAACGGATGAAAAGGCTGATCCTGATTTCTTGATCAATGTTAAATCTTTTATGAATGATGAGGGTGTTTTAAGCTTTGCACCAAGAGAAAACATCCGTATCAAAGGTGCTGGCGGCCAAAACTTTGTTCATGGTGGCATCAGCCTCCAAGAGATGGTTGTGCCGGTAATCACTTATCGTTATTTAAGATCTGGCTATAAGTCTTATATCCAAAATAAAGATAAGATTGATACTAAATCAGTTACTTTATCTTTATTATCTTCAAGTCGAAAGATATCCAACAAGATCTTTAACTTGCGTTTCTATCAAAAAGAAGCTGTGGCGAATAATTATGTACCTTGTACCTATGATGTCTTTATTACAGACGCGGCAGAACAAGCTGTTAGTGATAAACAAAAGATCATTGCAGATCGCACTAGTGAGAATAATAAAGAACGTGAATTTAAATGTACATTCAATTTAAAACCAATTAAATTCTCAAGTCGTGATTTATATTATCTTGTGATACAAGATGAAAAAAGGCTTCAAATACCAACCAAGGAAGAATTCCAGATTGATATTCCAATGGCTTTTGATGAGTTTGATTTCTGATAGGAGCAATTGCTCTTGCGTTAGGAGGGGAAGAAATGGCAGATAGGTTTGAAATAAAAGAAAAGCTAAAAGAACACTTTAGTGGCAAGATTGTTCGAAAAGACTTGGCAAAGCAGATCAAGGAAGGGGCCAATGTACCAGTCTATGTGCTGGAGTTTTTGCTTGGACAATATTGTTGTTCCGATGAAGAAGATGTTATTGAATCTGGCGTAGCTAAGGTTAAAAAGATATTGGCTGATAACTTTGTTCGTCCTGATGAAGCACAAAAAATCTTATCGGTATTACGCCAAAAGGGAACCTATTCTGTCATTGATAAAATTACGGTCAATCTGAATATTAAAAATGATATTTATGAAGCCGAATTCTCTAACCTAGGAATTAAAAATGTACCAATTTCTGAGGATTATCCAACCCAATATGATCGATTACTTTGCGGTGGAATTTGGTGTATGGTCAATCTAGAATATCAATTTGATGAAGAGGATAAAAAAGGTACGCCAATTCGTATATTAAAGTTACAACCGATCCAAATGCCTCATGTTGATATCAAAGATCTTCAAGAAGGGCGAAAGTATTTTACAAAGAATGAATGGATAGATATCATGCTGCGTTCGATAGGAATGGAACCAGATGAATTAAATGATCGCGAAAAATGGTTGCTTTTGTTGCGCTTAGTTCCACTTGTAGAAAATAACTATAACTTATGCGAATTAGGGCCAAGAAGTACTGGTAAATCTTATGTTTATAAAGAGATATCACCAAATAGTATCCTAGTGTCTGGTGGACAAACCACGGTTGCCAATCTTTTCTATAATATGGCTAGAAAGCAAGTGGGACTTGTTGGCTTATGGGATTGTGTAGCTTTTGATGAAGTTGCCGGTATCAACTTTAAAGATAAAGATGGCATCCAGATCATGAAAGACTATATGGCCAGTGGATCTTTTGCTCGTGGTAAAGAAGAAAAAGCTGCTACAGCCTCGATGGTCTTTGTAGGAAATATCAACCAAAGTGTAGATGTACTTTTAAAAACATCATCTTTGTTTGAACCATTCCCACCAGAGATGGGGACAGATACTGCTTTTTTAGATCGCATGCATTGTTATATTCCAGGATGGGAAGTACCAAAGTTTAGACCTGAGCATTTCACTGATGATTATGGTTTTATTACCGATTATCTATCAGAATTTATTCGTGAACTTCGCAAAGTTCAACAAGGGGATGCTTTAGATAAATTTTATAAACTGGGCAAGAACTTAAATCAAAGAGATGTTATTGCCGTAAGAAAAAGTGTTTCTGGTTTGATTAAACTTGTATATCCGGATGGAAACTATTCAAAAGAAGAATTAGAAGAGATCATAAGAATCAGTTTAGAAATGCGCCGTCGTGTTAAAGAACAGCTTAAAAAGATTGGCGGTATGGAATTTTATGATGTCAATTTTTCTTATATCGATAATGAAACTTTCGAAGAGAAATATGTATCTGTTCCAGAGCAGGGTAGCAGTACATTGATTCCAGAAGGCATTTGTAATCCTGGCCAAGTTTATACGGTATCTCAGGGCAAGTCTGGAATGATTGGTCTATACAGACTAGAAACGCAAATGCTTCCAGGAAACGGCAAATTTGAACGGACTGGTATTGGAACAGACCGTGAATGCAAAGAAGCGACTGCCATTGCGTTCAATTATTTAAAAGCCAATAGCAATCGTATATCGCAATCAATAAGCACAACGACCAAAGACTATTTTATTGATTATCGTGATCTTCAGGGTATTGGAATGACAAATAAATTGGCATTACCTACATTGATTGCGATATGTTCTATTGCCTTAAGTAAAGCGACATTAGGATCATTAGCTATCCTTGGGGATATTAGTATCAGTGGAACAGTAATTAAAGTGGAAAACTTGGCTAACTGTTTACAAGTTTGCTTAGATAGCGGCGCAAAGAAAATATTATTGCCGATTACATCGGCACAAGATTTAGGAACTGTACCAAGCGAACTTATGGGAAGTTTTAGTATTATTTTCTATAGTAGTGTAGAAGATGCCGTTTTTAAGGCGCTAGGTGTTGAATAAATTCCGGTTGGTAGAGGAGAAAAGACAATATGATTAATAATAATATTAAGATAGATTTACATATTCATTCGGTGGCTAGCGAGTATAAAGAACCCAAATATGCTGATGGAACATCAATTGTTACAAACTCGACTATTCAGAATGTAGAAGTTTTGCTAAATCGGTTAAAAGAAAACAGTATTAGTTTATTTTCTATCACCGATCACAATAGATATGATTCTAAGTTATATAACGAAATAAAAGCAAAATTACAAACCGAGGAATACAAACAACTTAATGTTTTACACGGTGTAGAATTCGATGTTCAATTGGAGATTGAGAAAAAACCAGTACATATAATTGTCATATTTGACGTTAAGACAGATAAAGATATGCTCCTAATTGAAAAAACAATTTCGAACAACATCATTACATCTGTGTCAGGATTTTATACAAAAGAAATATTTGAGAAACTTTTAAGAGAAATTAAATTAGACACTATTTTAATCGTGCATCAAAAAACCAGCCTAGACAATGGCAAAGGTAATCACAACTCGTTGAGCGAAGGAACTAGTGATCCTTATACTATTATAAAGACTGGATATATAACGGCTTTGGAGTATCAAAAACCTAATGTGGAAGGAATATTAAAAAATAATCTTTATGACATGAATGTTGATATTGCATTGATAACTGGATCAGATTGTCATGATTGGTATGCCTATCCTCATCATGACAAAACGAAAAACAATAATTCTGTTTATTTTTCGAAAATTAAAGCATTACCTACATTTAAAGGACTTCTATTGTCTCTAACATCACCCTTAACTCGATTTAATAGAATTGAGCGAAATGACTCAAATTATATTCATTCTTTTTCAATTAACGGGAATGATATTGGTTTAGATTCTGGCATTAATGCAATTATTGGGGAAAATGGATCTGGCAAGACAACTTTATTTCAAATCTTAAGCAGAGATGATAATAAGAAGTATATAAAGGACCTAAAAAAAGAGAATTGTATTGTTTTTGACTGTGATGAAAGCATAATTCTCCATTCAATTAAGCAATCAGAATTAATTGAAAAATTCCAAAAAAATGAGTTATTTTATGATGACGCAACTTTATTTAATGATATTAATTCTCAAAATTTTGAAACAGTTTATTCAAATTTCAACGAAAAGTTGTTAAAAAGCATCAAACATAACATCCATAAATATGAACTTAAAGATGCTTTAAGAAACAAGAATTTTGAATTAAAAATGGACCTTGAAGATACTTCTACATTGTATGTAAACACATCTCCTATCACTTTTGCGCCTGAAAATGAACATTCATCACATAGAACTAATATCTCTAATATTATTCGACTTTTAATTAATGAGCGTGCGGATGATTATTATGATAACGAGATTAAAGGCAAATTTTTACAAGCAATTAGAATAATTAATGACATTTATAACATTGTAGAGAAAAAAGAAAAACAGGTTGATTTTAATAACAAAATTAAAAATATCATCATTAAAGAATGCAATGACTATTATGAGAGCATCAATGAAATTTCTACCAGCGAAGATAGAGAGATTTCTTCATATTCAACAGGAAAAGAAAGCTTTGTTAATGATATTGTAAATGCTATCAAAGCCAATATTTCAAAACAAAATAAACTAGTTTTACCAGATATTTGTGAAGGTAAAAGTAAGAATCAAAAGAATGGATATATTTTTTCAAAAGAAGCCAATTATAATGGAGTTGATGTACTAGAGAAGTATCTTGAAACTATGTTTACCAATAATTATAGAGACATAGATAAATTGTTAAATATAACTACAAAAAATGAATTAAAACAAGCAATTATGGGATGCAATAGTATAGAAGATATAGATAAAAAACATGAATCGAACTATCAAAAATTTATAGAATGGGCGAAGAAGGAAAAAACATATATTAAAGAAGAAACTTCAGATGATTCAATTGGTAATACATTAGGGGAAATGTCACTCGTATATTATAAATTCAAGACTAGTTTAGAAAACTCTTTCGATGTTTTGATGATTGATCAACCTGAAGATAATATTTCTAATAATCGAATCGCAGAAAAACTTGTCAAATACTTCAATTCTGTAAGAAAAAATAAACAGCTAATTATTGTAACCCATAATCCATTATTGGTTGTTAACTTGGATGTTGATAATGTCATTCATTTAAATAAGGTAAATAATAAAATAAATGCTAAAGCTGGTTGTTTAGAAGATGAAGATAACGAAATTTTAAATTTAGTAGCATCCACTTTAGACGGAGGCAAGGAAATGATTGAAAGGAGATTAAAAATATATGAATAAAGAGATAGTTATAGAGATGATCGAATCAAAAGATATTATAATTTCGATGCGTGATTCAGAACAAAATATAGTTATTGAAAAAAATGATCGCAAAATAAATGCAAAGAATATATATGATTTTCTAGATTTTTCGATAGATGATACATATAAATATGACGTAATACCTTGCGATTCTCCCAAGGACACTAAGGTTTTAGAAAAATTAAGAGATTTATTAAAAAGTATAACTGATCAATTCTCTGATATACATTTAGAAGAAAAAGATGTAGAAATGAAAGAAGAGTTAAATGGTATACTACAATCTGAGCAAAGAGTATTATGATTCCGAATATGTAAACGGAGGAGGTCTAAACAGGGCCTTCTCCTTATTTTGGATTGGCAAACATCACTCCTTTATAGATGCTGTTGAGCTGTGCAAGGGTATAAGTCTTAGTTTGCCAGTCCGTTTTTGCTTCCTGGAAGGTATTGGTTTTACCGTCAATGTTTCCTTCCTGTATGGTGATGTTTGTACCATCCCACGCAATCACAATACCGACATGATTATGTCCAACACCAGAGAAGACAGCACCTGTCTTTGGCGTGTTAGATTTTTCAAATTTATCGGGATGTGCCGCGACAAGCTGATCTACACATTGATTGCCGTTTCCGGTAAAACCAGGACTGTAGCCATAGAGCTCATAAAATCTTCCCCAGGCAAACCAGGTGCATTGGCCATATAATCCAAGCTGACTGTAGTAGTTATTCACGCCCCAGGCTTTCATGTTTTCAAAGTTTGGTTCTCCTCGGATATTGCCAAATCCTAAACCGACATAGCGCATGACATGATCCACATAATCCGGATCGCCATAACCGCTGACTCCCAGTTCTTCACATTTCATATTGGAGAAGACTTTGGCATTGGCTTTAGAATAACCACCAAAGTTGTTGATTGCCCATGATATATAACCATTTCCATAGTTGTATCCCTGTAATGCTAGATAGATGCCTTCTGTATCAGTAGGATCTTTAACTTTTGCCTGTTTGATACAGTCGGCAAATGTCTTAACTCCTACTTCGATGGAATAATCCGGATCGGTGATGCCGTTTGGGACTCTTGGATATTTCTCGTTAAATCCGCTTTCGCTTGCCTGCATCGGATCATTTCCTTTACCACCTGATTCCTGCATCATAATGGCCTGTAATATGGCAACATAATCTTTGATCTCATATTTTTCTGCATATTTTTCAATGGTTTCAGTATGCGCCAATACTTCTTCACTTAAAGAAGCAGTCCCGGGAAGGATAAGAGAACTGGATGAAAAGGCGCTGAATACACCGATAAATAAGGCAATTACCAGCAGTAAAATCAATCCTAATCCGGCTAATGCTAAAGAAGGGAAAGCCGTCACTGCTTTTTTCACGGCGATAAAGGCAGTTCGTATTACTTTTATTCCCGTGTCTTTAACAGTAACGGCTGCTGTTTTTGCTTCCTTTGCTTCTTTTACTTTTCGTTTATGCTTGGCAATATTCAATTGGCGCATTTGTTTGGCATATTTCTTTTCTTTGAATGAATAGGTGAGTATTCCGTTAACTGAAGTCCATCCTGTACGATAGAGAAGTCCACTCAATCCGCTTATGAAGTCCACTATTTTATAAATATAAATACGTAAAGAAGTCCACATAAAAACACGGCTATTTAAACCGTGCTTTTTTACTATTTGGATCTATTCAATTTTGAATATGTTTCTCTTAATGACTTTCCATGAAGTGTGATCATATAGGAGGAATTGACGATGCGATCCAGTATCGCATCTGCGATTGGACCACCATCCAATGATTGATGCCATCCATCAAATGAATACTGGCTGCAGAAAATAGTTGATTTTTTGTTACACCGTTTTTCCATCAACTCTAATAAGTCACTTCGTTCTGTTTCGTTCGTTGGTTTCAATAAAAATTCATCCAGTATAACCAGATCATACTTTCCGAGTTTGTTCAGATACTCGTTATATTTCCCCTGGATCCTCATTTCTTCAAATTTTGAGAAAAGTTCTGGTAAACGGATATACAATACCGTTTTTCTGTTCCGACATGCATGTACTCCCAGAGCGTTGGATAACCAGGTCTTACCGCATCCAGATGCACCTACGAATATTATATTTAATCCGTTGTCGATATATCTATTGGTTGCCAGTTCTTCCATCTGGGAACGGTTCAATTGTCTTTCAGGATTATAGTCAATAGATTCTAAGTTCGCTGTAGAATCATAGAATTTAGCGTTTCTGATATTTTTCTCTATCGTATGATTGATTCGACTGTCATATTCCATATCTATCATTTCGCCAAATCTTTCATCGAACGATAGCTGGCTGTAATCAGGATCGGATGACTGCATTTCATATCGTTCCGCTATGACCGGTAACTTCATTTGTTTGAGTTTCATGATCAATTCTTTTCTATCCATTCCGTTTTCCTCCATAATAGTCTTTCCCTCTCACAAAGGCATACTCGACGGTCTCCTTTTGAGAAGTTTGGGTTTTCTTCTTCCTGTCTTGATTTGACTGCAGTATCATTCTAATATTTCTATAGCTAGGCTGGCTGATGTGCTCCAACGCCAATTGACACGCATCTTCCAGTCTAGTCTTTCCATATTTATCCGATAATTTCAGAAGGGACATACACCCCTTATAGGCCTGTTCCTCCACTTTATATCGGTTGAATAATTTCTGGACGACTGTCGTTGTACTTTCACCGATTGAAGCGGCCCATCGTATAAAACGGTCCTTGTTCCAGAGGAATCTTTGATGGTTTTCCGGCATATGGCTCTCATTGGTTGAATATTGATTGATCCGTCCATAAAGACGATCATGGGAACATACCTGGTTCATCTTATAGTAGACGGTCACCGAACGTTTTGTGAGTTTCACATCCACATAATGACCGACATATTCATAGGGAACGGAATAGTTCATTTTTTCAACCGATATATGATAATTAAGCTGGACTTTGGCACGCTTCCATTCACTCAATTCAAAAGGGTATTTCGGTAAAGGTTTCATAAATGGAAATTCTTCATCCATGTAGACCGATTTTCTAGAGCCTTCCTTCTTTTGAAAAGGTTTTGAATTAAACGTATCCAATTCTTTGAGTATCGCTTCATTCAGTTCTTCGAATGAAAAAAACTTTCGATTTCTAAGTTTTCCAACGATAGCTATCGTACAATCTCCGACCGCACCCTCAACCGCTGCTTTATCTTTCGGCCTACGTACTCTGGTAGGAAGTATTGTCGTATCATAGTGATCTGCCATTTCCTGATAGGACTTGTTGAGAACAGGATCTTCATATTTTCTGTTGGAGATAACCCCGGTTTTCAGATTGTCGGGGACAAGTAATCGGGTAACACCTTCAAAATACCGGAAAGCGTGGATATGGCAATCGATCCAGTCGCCGATCTTCATGCTCGGACAGGCACGGACAAAGCTGCACATACTGAATGGAAGGGTAGCTTCAAATAGATAAGCAGTGATTCTTTCACCGGTGTACCGATCATAAATGTACATACATGTTCCATTCCAATCCACCATCATCTTATCACCTGGCTTGTGATTGATATGCATGGTCAGGTTGTGCTTTTTCACGTGATCACGATATCTTTCACAAAAGTAACTGTACTGATAGACAATATGAAATGACGAAGGAGGGATAAAAAAAGTAACCTTCCTTAATTTGTTACATCGTGGATTTACCATTATACTTTGGTAAAAAAATTCATAGTATTGTGGAATTACCGCAAACAAATAAGGAGGGTTACCTATGAATAGAATAATTAAAATTGGGATGGATGTCCATACTACAAACTACACTCTATGTAT
>NZ_JAXKBY010000153.1:0-10219 GCF_036552745.1 Faecalicoccus sp. | reverse complement strand
TACAATATGTATATCAAAAGAAATGGGAAAATTTATACACGGATTCCTTACTGGAGAACGTAGAAGAGGATATCTTCTATCATGCCAATGTATTTGTGAATTTAAATCAAGAGTTTATACAAAAGCATACAAAGGAGGGTGCTATCAGCATGTGTAAAGCATTAGAAGAATATACACAGGAATGCATTGAAAAAGGGGAAAAAAGAGGGGAAAGAAAAGGCATTATTAAAGGTGAACAAAGAGGTTATTCAAAAGGTTTAACAAATAAGGCTTATGAAATAGCACAAAATATGTTATCCAAAGGTTGCCAGCACAATTTCATAGCCGATATGACAGGCCTTAGCCTTGATACCGTTCTTAAGCTTTCAAACCATTAAAAAGGCGCTGCAATTTGTAGCGTCTTTTCTAATCTATTTCGTTAACTCTGCATGATTTACAGGAAAATGATTTAAAAAGTCAGTTGTTTTCATCTCAATTTGTAGCCCGATCTTGCCTCCGCTAAAAAAGATATGCTCTTGTTGTAAACAAGATTCATCGATGAAAGTACGATATGTTTTTTTCATTCCCAAAGGTGAGCATCCCCCACGTATATAACCTGTAATCGATAACAAGTCCTTTACATGAATCATATCAACTGATTTTACACCGGCGGCTTTTGCACATTTTTTTAAATCCAGTTCCTTGGCAACCGGCAACATAAATACAATATACTCTCTTGTATTGGCCTGTGTCACCAACGTTTTAAAAACACAATTTTCATCTTGTCCCAAAATTTCGGCCACATGCACGCCATCAACTGCTTCATTACCATTATGCTCATACGTGTGCACCTGATAGTCCAGCTTCTTGGTATCTAATAAACGCATGGCGTTTGTCTTTGTGATTTTTTTCATGATGATCGTAAATCTCCTTCAATGATCGATCGAGCAATATCCACCTTTTTTTGTGATGTATCCATGGCAAGCTTTTCAATGTAATGATGCGCCTTCTTTTCATCCCAGTGATAATTTTCGATCAGTATCAGTTTAGCACGATAAATAATTTTTTCATCCTGTAATCGCTTTTTTTCTTTTTGAAGCTGTTTGGTCAAAGCTTGTATCTTAATTTGTGCAGCCATGCCATTGGCAATCGTCTGTAGTAACATTTGCCGGGAGGCCGGTAATGCCATCACAAAAATTCCTTGTTCCTTTACCTGAAAACAAATTTGATCATAAATATCATTTTTCACCAACAGTAAAACACCGATGGAAAACGCGACTTCAATTTCTCTGGCTGTACGGACACCAAACTCATCTTTTAAAGGCGGCTGTAGAATACAAAGATCATATCGTCTTTGTCGCAGCTGTTTCTTGGCATCCATGGCAGAGGATACAAATTGAATCCATGGATAGATTGTTCGCGGCAGGATTTCCTGAATGACCTTTCGTGTGCTTTCTACAGAAGTAACCACAAGAATATTCGACATAATTAAGTCCCGCTTATTTTAAATAATTCTTTAGTATTTCCTTTGGCAGCACACGTTGAATAAAATCACTGTTTTTTGCGATGGCAGAGGATTCTTCAAGTGAGGATGGAAGCGGTGTTAAATGAGATGTTATTTCTGTAGATGCCTGATATAAGTTTAAATCCACAGGATCTGCCGGTTCTCTTTGTTTCAATATACCCTCGATGCCTGCATAAATGATCAAGAGATAAACTAAGTAAGGATTAGAGGTACAGTCCGGTGATCGAAGCTCAATTCGTTTTTTCTGATTTCGTACGGCCGGAATACGAATGGCCTGAGATCGATTTTGATAAGACCATGTCACAAATTTGGGAGCCTTGCACTCTCCCAATCGCTGATAGCTTTCCGTACAGGGATTCAAAAATAAAGTAATCTCCGGCAAGCGATATAAAATACCGGCCATAAAGGCTCGTGTTTGATTCAAATGACCGGAATCATTGACCGATACATTGACATGCATACCGTTTCCACTATGCTCCTTTAAAGGCTTGGGATCAAAATCGGCCATTAAACCATTGGCCTTTGCGACCGTTCGTACGACCCATTTAAAGGTAGCCGCATCATCCGCTGCCTGCAACGGAGTACTGTAACGAAAATCAATTTCATTTTGTCCAGGTCCTTCCTCATGATGACTGGCCTCCGGATGTAATCCCATTTCCTGCAACGTAAAACAAATATCCTTTCGTACATCTTCACCCTGATCCTCCGGAGCGATATCCATATAGCCTGCCGTATCTAAAGGAATATGAGAGTTTTGTCCTTTTTCATCCGTCAAAAACAAATAGAACTCGAATTCTGTTCCGATCTGAATCTCGATTCCCTGCCCTTTGGCATACTGCTCTGCCTGTTTTAATAAATAGCGTGTATCCAGTTCAAAAGGCGTTCCATCCGGATATTGTATATCGCAATACATGCGAACGACCGAGCCATCCAAAGATCGCCATGGCAAAATGGATAACGTAGAAGGATCCGGCATCAAAAATAAATCGCTTTTGATATCGGTTCCAAACCCGGCTATTGCACTGGCATCAAAGCTTATTCCTTCCGCAAAGGCTCTGGGAAGCTCATCGGGTAAGATCGAAATATTTTTTTGATGACCGTAAATATCAAAGTAGGCCAATCGAATAAACGTTACGTTCTCTTCATTTACATAGGCAAGTACATCTTCTTTTGTGTACATGAAGTCACCTCCTGTTTTCCATTTATTTATACAACATATTATTTTTTGTTTCAAACTTTTCATAATTTTTCATAATTTTACATTTTTGTATTGACAATTTTATTTCCCACATTACAATAGTACACATAGAAACGGCAAGGATGCCAAAAAGCAGGAGTTTTCTCCTCCCTTTTTGCTTTGCCGTTTTTTTATTTTATCGCCTTAAAGGAGGAATCGACATGGCAAAATCTATTCCGGATCTGTTTGGATCCAAAGTGTTCAACGAAAAATGTATGAAGGAAGGCTTAGCTTCCGATACATACAAAGAGCTTCAAAAGACAATTCAGGAAGGAAAACCATTAAATCCAAAGATTGCCAACGCGGTGGCTCATGCCATGAAAGAATGGGCCATTGCACAGGGAGCAACCCACTATACACACTGGTTTCAACCAATGACCGGTGTAACAGCCGAAAAGCACGACAGCTTTATTGAGCCGGTAGATGGCGGAAAAGTTATCATGAGCTTTTCCGGAAAAGAATTGATCAAAGGAGAACCGGATGCTTCCAGTTTTCCTAACGGTGGTTTAAGAGCAACCTTTGAAGCCCGTGGTTATACCGCATGGGATCCTACATCGTATGCCTTTATCAAAGATGACGTACTTTGTATTCCAACGGCCTTTTGTTCCTATACCGGTCACACACTGGATAAGAAAACCCCTTTACTTAGAAGTATGGAGGCTATCAATACACAGGCTTTGCGAATCTTAAAGCTGTTTGGAAATACCGATGTGACATCAATCAAAACCACAGTGGGTCCGGAACAGGAGTATTTCCTGGTTGATAAAGACTACTATGCCAAACGTAAGGATTTGATTTATACCGGACGTACTTTATTTGGTGCCCCCTGCCCAAAAGGACAGGAAATGGAAGATCACTATTTTGGTACGATCAAATCACGTGTACAGTCTTTCATGAAAGACTTAAATGAAGAACTATGGAAACTGGGCATTGCGGCTAAGACAGAACATAACGAAGTAGCCCCTGCACAACATGAGCTGGCGCCGGTCTTCTCGACAACAAATATCGCCACTGATCATAATCAGTTAACCATGGAACTGATTCAGCGCATTGCCAAAAAACATGGAATGGTGGCTTTACTGCATGAAAAGCCATTTGAGGGCATCAACGGTTCCGGTAAACACAATAACTGGTCGATCTCAACCAACACCGGTAAAAACTTATTAGAGCCTGGTGATACACCTTATGAAAATGCACAGTTCTTATTATTCTTATCTGCCATCATCAAAGCCGTGGATGAACATCAGGATCTGCTTCGATTAAGCGTTGCCAGTGCCGGAAACGATCATCGACTAGGTGCCAACGAAGCCCCACCGGCTATCATTTCCGTTTTCCTGGGCGATGAATTAAACGCCGTATTAGAAGCGATCATCAACGATAAACCTTATGATGGAACAGAACATAAACTGATGAAGATCGGCGCTTGTGTATTGCCAAAGCTGCCAATGGACACAACCGATCGAAACCGAACCAGTCCCTTTGCCTTTACGGGAAATAAATTCGAATTCCGTATGCCAGGCTCCAGTTCTTCCATTTCCGGATGCAACTTCGTGTTAAATACCGTAGTGGCCAATACCCTGCGTGAATTTGCCGATGTGCTGGAAAAAGCGGATGATTTTGAAAGCAGCCTTCACAGTCTGATCAAACAAACATTGAAGGATCATCAACGAATCATCTTCAATGGCAACGGCTATGATGATGCCTGGATCGAAGAAGCTAAAAAACGTGGCTTGTTGAATCTTCGAACAACACCGGATGCTCTTCCTTATTTCATTCACGAAGAAAACATTCGCCTGTTTGAAACCGAAAAAGTATTAGATCGTGAAGAGATGGAATCACGCTATGAAATTACCATGGAAGAATACACAAAGGTCATCAACATAGAAGCTTTGACCATGATCAATATGGCAAAAAAAGAAATTCTTCCGGCGGGATCTCGCTATTCGAAAGAACTCAGCGATACCTGCTTATCTAAATGCCAGCTGGATGCCCAGATGGATGTAACTTACGAAAAAGAAATGTTGACACAGATCAACGCATTATTAAAAGAAGCCTATCAGGCTTGTTCTGAACTGGAAGAAAAAACAAATGTTCTGCATTCCATCCAAGATTTTGAAAAAGCAGCCTTCTTTGTACGCGATACGATCTTGCCGTGCATGGATGCACTACGAAAGCCTTGCGATGTCTTAGAAACCATGACGGATGACAAATTATGGCCATTTCCAACCTACGGAAAGCTGTTATTTGGCATTCTGTAACCAACATGATCATCTATCGAAACCGGCGGCAACTGCTGCCGGCTTTGATGGTCTTATTAGAAGGAGAAATTTATGTGCACAATTATGGGATATTTTAAAGAAGGAATCGATCCTTCTGTACTTCAAAAAGCCCTTGAAAAAACAAAGACCCGTGGACCTGATGATACACGTTTCTATTCATTTAAAAAAGGTGTGTTAGGATTTCAAAGATTGGCCATTATGGGATTAAACCAGGAAGGCATGCAGCCTTTTGTTTTTAAAAACTCAGCTATCGTATGTAATGGTGAGATCTATGGTTTTCGAAAGCTCAAAAAAGAATTGGAGGATAAAGGCTATACCTTTCAAAGTGAAAGTGACTGTGAGATTCTATTGCCGCTCTACGAAGAATATGGTGTTTCCCTTTTTGAAAAGCTGGATGCGGAATTTGCCTGTATTCTTTATGACGGAAATTCAGACAGTATCATTGCGGCCCGTGATCCGATCGGCATTCGACCTTTGTATTATGGGTATGACAAAAATAACGCCATCGTATTTGCCTCCGAGCCTAAAAACCTGATGGGAATTGTGAAAACCATCATCCCTTTTCCACCGGGACACTATTATGAAGATGGAAAGTTTGTCTGTTATGCCGATATGACCAAAGTGGATTCCTACATTCATGACGATTTGGAAATCATCTGTCAAAACATTCATGATCTTTTGATACAAGGTGTACAAAAGCGATTGGATGCCGATGCACCGGTTGGATTTTTATTAAGCGGTGGTTTAGATTCCTCTTTAGTCTGCGCCATCAGTCAAAAACTGCTTTCCAAACCCATTCGGACATTTGCGATTGGAATGAAAGAAGATGCCATTGACTTAAAATATGCCAGAGAAGTTGCCGATGCGATCCACAGCAACCATACGGAAGTCATCATCACCCAGGAAGATGTACTCAATGCCCTAGAAACGGTCATCTATCATCTGGCCACTTATGATATCACCACCATTCGTGCCAGCATCGGTATGTATCTGCTTTGTCAATATATTCATGATCATACAAACATCCGGGTATTATTGACCGGCGAGATCAGCGACGAGCTGTTTGGTTATAAATATACAGATTTTGCCCCGGATTCTGCATCTTTTCAAAAAGAAAGTGAAAAACGCATCAAAGAGATCCACATGTACGATGTATTACGTGCCGATCGATGCATCAGCTCTAACTCAATGGAAGCACGTGTTCCCTTCGGTGATATGGCATTCGTTCGCTATGCCATGCAGATCGATCCGGCTTTAAAGATGAATACGTATCATAAGGGCAAATACCTATTACGCCATGCGTTTGAAAAAGATAATATTCTTCCACACTCAATCTTAATGCGTGAAAAAGCTGCCTTTTCCGATGCGGTCGGTCATTCGTTAAGAGATACGATACAAGAAGCGGCCAACCAAAAATACACAGATCAGGAATTCGAAGAAAAACGAAAACAATATACTTTCAATCCCCCTTTCACCAAAGAATCCTTATGGTATCGGGAGATTTTTGAAACCTACTATCCAAATCAGGCATCTATGATCAAAGCATTCTGGATGCCAAACAAAGACTGGAAAGGCTGTGATGTAGATGATCCCAGCGCTCGTGTCCTTTCGAATTACGGAGATAGTGGAAAATAAGGAGGAAATGACATGAATCCAAATTTTGAACATGATGCCTGCGGTATCGGTACCGTGGTGCAAATCGATGGAAAACAAAGCTACGATGTTGTGGATAAAGCGCTGCATATCGTTGAAAAGCTGGAACACCGAGCCGGAAAAGACGCCAGTGGTAAAGTCGGTGATGGTGTTGGTGTACTCTTACAGATATCACATCGATTCTTTTCAAAGATTGCCAAACAGGAAAATATTTCCCTTGGTAAAGAAAGAGAATATGGCATCGGTATGTTTTTCTTTCCCCAGCAGGAATTAAAACGTAATCAACACAAACGTCTGTTCGAAACCATTGTGAAAAACGAAGGCGCCCGATTATTAGGTTGGCGTACCGTTTGTTGCCATCCGGAAATCTTAGGACAACCGGCTAAAGACTGCATGCCTTATATCGAGCAGGCTTTTATCGAAAAACCGGAAGGTATAGAAAAAGGCTTTGCGTTTGATCGGCTTTTATATGTGATTCGTCGTGAATTTGAAAAAAGTTGCCCGGAAACATATGTAGTCTCTTGTTCCAGTCGAACGATCGTTTATAAAGGAATGTTTTTAGTCGGGCAGCTTCGTAAATTTTATGAAGACCTGCAAGATACAGATTATCAGAGTGCCATTGCGATCGTGCATTCTCGATTTTCAACCAATACAACACCTTCCTGGCAGCGTGCGCATCCCAATCGTCTGATCGCCCACAATGGAGAAATCAATACGATTCGTGGCAATGTCGATCGAATGCTGGCCAGAGAAGAAAGCATGTCTTCTGACTTTCTGGATGCCAATTTAAAGAAGATCCTGCCAGTCATCAATGCCAAAGGCTCCGATAGTGCCATGTTGGATAATACGCTGGAATTCTTGATGATGAATGGTATGCCTTTGGCTAAAGCTGTCATGATTACGATCCCCGAGCCATGGAAACACGTACCTATGGAAGAACATAAAAAAGATTTTTATCACTATTATGCGACCATGATGGAACCATGGGATGGACCGGCTGCCATTCTCTTTTCAGATGGTGATCAGGTAGGTGCTGTATTAGATCGTAACGGTTTACGTCCAGCCCGTTATATGATCACCAAAGATAATCTATTGATCTTATCCAGTGAAGTCGGTGTATTGGATATTCCTGCCGAAAACATCCTCTGTAAATCACGATTGGAACCGGGAAAGATGGTATTGGTCGATACAAAAGCTAAAAAGATGTATAGCGATGTCGAGATCAAAAATCATTTTGCGACATTAAATCCATACGGAGAATGGCTGGATTTACATCTTTTACATCTAAAAGATCTGAAAGCCCCGGATAAAAAAACACAGATGCACACACAGGAAGAGCGTAATCGATTGTACAAGGTCTTTGGTTATACGTATGAAGATATCCAGGATGAAATCTTACCTATGGCAAAAAACGCCAGTGAGCCTACTGCCAGTATGGGTACCGATATTCCATTAGCCGTTTTAAGTAATCGACATCCTTTACTCTTCCATTACTTTAAACAGTTATTCGCTCAGGTTACCAATCCACCGATCGATTCTCTTCGTGAAGAAATTGTCACCGATACAACCGTGTATATCGGAAGCGATGGAAATCTGTTACAGGAAAAAAGTACAAACTGTAAAGTTTTAGAAGTCAACAACCCCATCTTGGATGCCCGTGATATGGATAAGATTCAAAACTTGAAAAAAGAAGGCTTTCAAAGCGCTACGATTTCCCTTTTGTTCTATCGCGGTATGCCTTTACAGGAAGCTTTGCATCATCTGTTTATCGAATGTGATCGGTTGTATAGAGATGGTGCCAACATTTTAATTTTAAGTGATAAAGGTGTAGATGAAAGCCATATGGCAATCCCCAGTCTACTGGCAGTATCGGCTTTAGAGCATCATTTGGTACAAACGAAAAAAAGAACAGCTGTTTCAATCATCCTGGAAAGTGGTGAACCTAGAGATGTTCATCAGTTTGCCTGTTTATTAGGCTATGGGGCAACGGCCATTTATCCTTACCTGGCGCATGAATGCATTGAAGAAATGATTGAAAAAGACATCTTAGATAAAGAGCCTTCTGTTGCGATTCGCGACTATAACGAAGCAATCCTTCATGGTATCGTCAAGATTGCCGCAAAGATGGGAATCTCCACCCTACAATCGTATCAAAGTGCCCAGATTTTTGAAGCCATTGGCATCTCTAAAAAAGTGATTGATCAATACTTCACCAATACCGTATCGCGTGTAGGAGGAATCGGCTTAAAAGAAATTGAAGAAGACCTTATCGTTCATCACGATCATGGTTTTGATCCATTAGGTCTTTCTTGTGATACCAAGTTAGACAGCTATGGTTTCCATAAGTTAAGAAGTGGGCAAGGTAAAGAAGATCATCTCTATGATCCGAAAACCATCGTAACGCTGCAAAGGGCAACGCGAGAAAACGATTACGAGCTTTTTAAAGAATATACAAAAAGAGTAAATGATAAAGAACATCCTCATACATTAAGAGCCTCTTTAGAATTCAAATCCAATCGAAAACCGATTTCGTTAGAAAAAGTCGAACCTGTATCTGAAATCGTAAAACGATTTAAGACCGGAGCAATGTCGTATGGTTCAATTTCTGAAGAAGCACATACTTGTATGGCCATTGCGATGAATCGACTGCACGGAAAATCTAATTCCGGTGAAGGCGGTGAAAAGCCGGAACGTTTAGGCACTGAAAAAAATTCAGCCATCAAGCAGGTCGCCAGCGGTCGATTTGGCGTAACCAGCGCTTATTTGGTCAGTGCCAAAGAAATACAAATTAAAATGGCACAGGGTGCAAAGCCCGGTGAAGGCGGACATCTGCCAGGCAAGAAAGTCTATCCATGGATTGCCAAGACCCGTTACAGTACACCCGGTGTTACCTTGATTTCACCACCACCTCATCATGATATTTATTCTATTGAGGACCTGGCACAGCTGATCTATGATTTAAAAAATGCCAATAAAGAAGCACGTATCAGCGTTAAGCTTGTCAGCGAAGCCGGTGTCGGAACGATTGCCAGCGGTGTGTCCAAAGCCGGAGCTACCGTTATATTGATTTCCGGTTATGATGGCGGTACCGGAGCCGCTCCCCAATCCAGCATTCACCATGCGGGATTACCTTGGGAATTGGGGTTGGCCGAAACCCATCAAAACCTGATTGATAATCACCTGCGTTCTCGTGTCATTCTGGAAACCGATGGTAAGCTGATGACCGGAAGAGATGTAGCCATTGCCTGTTTATTAGGAGCCGAGGAATTTGGCTTTGCGACTGCACCATTAGTTACTATGGGATGTATGATGATGCGTGTTTGTAATCAAGATACCTGTCCTTTCGGTGTTGCGACACAAAATGAATCCTTGCGTAAACGCTTTAAAGGAAAACCTGAATACGTGATGAATTTCATGTTGTTTATTGCCCAGGAATTACGTGAGATCATGGCAAGCCTAGGCTTTAGAAGCATCGACGAAATGGTTGGTCACAGCGATTGTCTGCAAGTGCGAAACGATTTAAAACCAAGACAAGCTATGTTGGAG
>NZ_JAXKBY010000152.1:0-26546 GCF_036552745.1 Faecalicoccus sp. | reverse complement strand
TACAATATGTATATCAAAAGAAATGGGAAAATTTATACACGGATTCCTTACTGGAGAACGTAGAAGAGGATATCTTCTATCATGCCAATGTATTTGTGAATTTAAATCAAGAGTTTATACAAAAGCATACAAAGGAGGGTGTTATCAGCATGTGTAAAGCATTAGAAGAATATACACAGGAATGTATTGAAAATGGTTATTCAAAAGGTTTAACAAATAAAGCTTATGAAATTGCGCAAAATATGTTATCTGAAGGCCTACAACATGACTTCATTTCTCGTATGACAGGGCTTAGCGAAGAAGCCGTTCTAAAACTATCTCAACAGTAAATACAAAGAAAATCAGATGCTGAATAAATGATTCAACATCTGACTTTTTTATAATTGCTGTTCTGTTCGAGCGATGATATCATCCTGTGTCGCTTTACTTAATACATTAAAGAATGCGGAGTATCCGGCAACACGAACAATAAGATCCTGATGTTTTTCCGGATGAATCTGGGCATCCAATAATGTCTCCTTATCGACGACATTGTATTGTACATGATAGCCATGCAGACGATTAAAGAAAGTTCGCAACATCATTTCCAGCTTCTGCTTGTTTTCTTCCGTCGATAACATAGCCGGTGTTACCTTTTGATTCAATAAAGAACCACCGGTGATTTCAATGGTCGGAAGCTTAGATACACTTTTGAATACCGCTGTTGGTCCATGCGTATCCATCGCATGTGCCGGACTGGAGCCTTCTGCCAATGGCTCTCTGGCCTTTCTGCCATCCGGTGTAGCCATGGTACCAAATCCTTGCCCCACATTCGCAGAAATCGAAGAAGTACCCGCATAACGAATACCGCCAATCGGACCTCTGTGATAACGAGTGTTGGGATATTTCTTCATTTCATCGATATAAGAAGCATAAGCCTGTACGATCAATTGATCCGCATAATCCTCATCATTACCGTATTTTGGCGCTTCTTTGATCAACATTTTCTGAATCTTTTGATTTTCTGGACTGGTGAAATCATCTAAAATCGCATCCCACAGCTCTTTTTGAGTCATCTTCTTTTCTTCAAAAACCAGTTTTTTAATGGCGGCCAAGCTATCTGCCATATTGGCAATTCCCACCTGCAATCCGGAAATGAAATCATAGATCGCACCACCTTCTTTGATAGTCTTTCCTCGGGCAAGACAATCATCGACCAGTGTAGAGCATAAGATATCCGGCACTTCTTTTTCCGAAGCCTGATCGATCGTATTTTCTACGATCACGCTCATTCGTGTTAACTCTCTTACGGTTTTATCCCAGGCATCCATCAATTCCTCAAAACTTTTCATATCGGTAAATTGACCATAGCCTTTTGTGAACCGCTTTTGATTGGTCAAATCGATCCCGTTATTCATGGCCATCAAAAGAATTCTTGGAAAATTCATATAGCTCATGCCTGTGCAACGATAGCCCCATTTCCCTGGAACTGCCGTTTCTACACAGCCGATGGCGCTGTAATTATAGGCATCATCTTCCTTTACCCCTTTATCGATGAAAGAAGGGATGATGATCTCATCGTTATTGAAAGCCGGCATGCCAAAGCCCAGCTTCATCACTTCAATACATTCGTCAAAGAATTTTGGATCGATATGGGCATGATAGCGCACCGTCAAATTCGGTTGCGTCAAGCGAGTCTGTGCTACCGAACGAAGCACCAGATAAGACATCTCATTGACCGCATCTTTTTTATCTGTTGTTTGTCCACCAATCGTTACATTTTGATACATCGGTGAACCGGCACTGGAAAATGTATGGGCCTGCGAACGTACTTTATTAATCGTCAAGGCTTTGATCCAAAGATTGCTTAAAAGTTCTAAGACTTGATCATCATCGATCAATCCTTGTTCTTTATCTTTTTGATAATACGGCTGCATATACTGATCAAAGCGTCCAAAAGATACAGAATGTCCATTGGATTCAATCTGCAAAACAACCTGAATCAACCAAATTGCCTGAATGGCCTCATAAAAGCTTTCCGCCGGCTCATAAGGAACCTTAGAACAGATCCTTGCGATTTCCAACAACTCTTGTCGCCTTTCTTCATTGGCGGTTTTAGCCTGTTCTCTGGCAAGATCGGCATAGCGTTTGGCAAACGATTTCACGGCATCGATCACAATCAGGACCGCATCATAAAAATGATATTTACTGATGGATGCAGGATCACAAAGATCTAATGCTTCTTTTGCCTCCAAAGTACGCTTTTCATATCCCTTCAAACCTTCTTTTAATAATCGTTCATAATAAACCGCTAAATGTGCATCACCTGCATTCAGCTTTCCTTCCATACCAAAGAAACCTGTTTCCATATAAACATCTACTTCTTTAGGAAGCATCGCCATCCCTTTAGCTCGCAAATTATTATTCTCCCAAAAAGGCGCAATTGAACGAAGCTCTTCTTTAGTTTGTTCTGTAATATAGAAAACATCACCATCTCTTTTTTCAAAGGTATCCAGCTCATTGATCACAAATTCCAATGTATATTCCGGAAAGACGGGTGCATCACGATTCGATTCTGCCTGATTTCCTGCCAACAAGCTCTCCTCTTCGATATAAATGTCCATCTTTTCCAAAATATTCTTTAACATCAACGCACGTTTTAAGACAACCGGCTTTTCCAGATTTGCCTTATATGCTTCTGTACATAATAAAGCCCTTTGTGATCGAACATACGGTTTCTTATCTAAAACACTCTGACGATATTTCTGCATACGAGGTGTCAAAGAACCAAAATGTTGTGTATTATCCATAAGAGTGTCCTCCTTATTTTACTTGTAGTCTATCAATCCTTTTCTCTCTTGTCAATTCATTTGTAATGTTTTTTAGTTTCATTTGAAACTTTCTAGTATTTACAAACTGACTTTCTACTGATACACTATAGCCATGACAAAAGGACTTATTTTCAACATACAAAAATTTTCAATTCATGATGGACCCGGTATTCGAACTACGATTTTTTTAAAAGGCTGCCCTTTGCGCTGTAAGTGGTGTGCCAATCCTGAAAGCCAAAGTGCCCATGTTCAAATCTTATGGGATCAAAAGAAATGTGTACATTGTCTTCAGTGTGTAAAAAGTTGTATGTATCAGGCAATTTCATGTAGAGAGGGAGAAATTCATATCGATGAAGCGCTTTGCCAAGGCTGTCTGAACTGCGTTTCAACGTGTCTTCAAAGTGCACTGTCTAATGAAGGAGAAACAAAGGAAATTGAAGAAATCGTACGCATTGCCTTACAAGATAAAGACTTTTATGAAGAATCCGGCGGTGGTATCACGATATCCGGCGGGGAAGGGATGTCACAACCAGACTTCTTAAAAGAACTGGTCAAAGAATTAAAAAAACACAATTTACATCTGGCGATTGAAACAACCGGTTATATTCCAAAAGAAGCCTTTCATGAGCTGGCGCCACTCTTTGATCTGCTCTTATTTGATGTCAAACACTATGATACCAACCGCCATTTTGAAGGTACCGGCGTTCACAATGAACGAATTATCAACAACTTAAAATGGGCCACCCATCAAGGTCTGGAAATCCTTCCCCGTATTCCGGTTATCCCCAGATTTAACAATTCCATCCAAGATGCCGCCGGTTTAGCTTCTTTATTGACGGAGATCGGACTCAAAAAAGTACAACTTCTTCCATTTCATCAATTTGGAGAGCGAAAATACGAGATGATGCATAAAGAATATGCCTATAAAAACGTCAGGGCGCTGCAGAAAGAAGATTTAATCGAATATCAAAATGAATTCATAAAAAAAGGCTTAGATTGTTTTTTCTAAGCCTTTATAATTTCTACTTTTTGTTCCAATAAATATTGTTCCTGCTCCGCCGGAATATCCGAATTGGTAATCAACATATGAATTCGATTGGCGGCGATCAAAGATACATTGCCTTTCTGATAAAATTTGGAGGAATCTGTCACCACTATGACTTTTTCCACTTGTTTAGCCATATCTTGTACCGCAACACTTCGCATATAATCATTTCCGGTAAATCCGGTACGAATACTAAAGCCATCTGTGCCGATAAACAATTTATCCGCAAAATAAGCCTGCGCACATTGCGCCGTCATCGGTCCTACCATGACCTGCGATTCCTTTTGATAGTTTCCACCCAGAAGAACAATCTGCACATTTTCGATCTTGCGCACATAATCGGCAATAAAAGCCGAGTTGGTTACAATCGTTACATCCTTTTTTGTCTGTGCGATTTCCACTGCCAACAAAGCACAACAGGATCCACTTTCAATAAAGATCGTTTCCCCATCTTCAACCAGTTGTGCGGCTCTTTTTACGATCTGCATCTTCTGTTCAAAATGAAAGGCAAGCCTTTTATTAATGTCATCACTGTTATTCAGCGTGGCATATCCATGTTCACGAACCAACATCCCACTTTGTTCCAAGGCAATCAGATCTTTTCGAATCGTTACCTGTGAAACATTTAAAAGCGTGGAAAGGCGCGAGACTTCCATTTTATGATATCGACTTAATAACTCTAATATTTTCGCATGTCTTTCGTTCATACGATAAGAATACCATTATCTTCTTTTAAAAACAACGAAGAGTCTTAACCCTTTAGGCGATGCATCCACTTTTTGCGAAAGAGTCGAAATAAAAAGAGAACGCCACGAACATTAAGCTCCAATGCCATCGCAAACCAGACGCCCGGTAAGCCATAATGACCGGCTAAACCGGCTGCCAAAGGAATACGAACCAGCCACATACTGATAAGATTCATCAAAGAGGAAGACAGTGTATCCCCAGCTCCCTGCAAAACACCGGCCACGACAATGCTGGCTCCATACATCGGTTCGGCAAAAGCTTCTATGCGAAGGATCTGTACCCCTAAAGCGATGATCTGCGCATCAGGCGTTAATAAATGCATCATCAAAGGTGAACCAAAATACATAAACAAGCCAGAACAAGTCATCAAGCCAACACCTAATGCCGTAGTCAACGTGCCCAAACGAAAGGTCAAATCTTGTCTTTTGGCACCAATACTCTGCCCAATCAAGGTGATGGCAGCACTTTGTACTCCATACCCCGGCATATAACATAAGCTTTCAGCCGTGATCCCAAAACTGTTGGCCGCAATCGCAATCGTCCCCAGAGGCGATACGATACGGGTAAATGCCACATATGCGCTGCTTGTCACAAAACGATCCAATCCTACCGGAAGACCAATCTGCATGGCTCTTTGAATCGTGTGTCGATCAAAGCATAGCTTTTCATCTTTATGAAGCTTTAAAATATCGCTTTTATAAAACAGAAATCCACACAACAATAACGATACGACCAGCTGAGAACAGCCCGTACCGATACTGGCACCCATGACACCCAGATTCAAATAAAAGATAAAAAACAAATTAAAGAAAACATCCAGTATGCACATCAGAATATTCAATAAACTGGGTACTTTCATATTTCCGGATGCCTGCAGCATCCCTGTGGCGATGTAGTTCAGCTGTTGAAAGGGCAAAAAAAGAGCAAACACCAAAAAATAGTAATACGCATTTTGAACAATTTCCGGTGTTCCTTTTAACCATATCGGTAATGAAGAAGAAATCAGACATCCGATCAAGCTTAAAACCAGGGCAAAAGCCAAACAGATCACAAAACCCTGCTTCATGATATTTCGTGCCTTACTAAATTGTTTGGCTCCAATGGCATGAGCCACCTGAACACTAAAACCGGTAATACCGGCAAAACAAATTCCGCCAAACATCCATGTCGTACTGGATACTAGCCCAATACTGGCAGAGGCATTGGCGCCCAGGCTTCCCACCATACCGGCATCGATATACTGCATCACGGTACTGGAAATCTGAGAAAGGATGGCCGGCAGTGCCAGTAGAAATATCATTTTGATCTGATCGGATGTGTGTAAGGTTTCTCCATTTCGAAGCTTGGATAAATACTGATTCTGCATACCTTTCTCCTTTCTTTTGATACTTTCCCGATTTATAATACAGATATGGCTAAGATCTTTATCGCAAAACTGGATGCGGATACAAAACACAAAATCTGTCGCAGAGAACTATCCTTAGAACAGTTAAAATTTATATATTCTATCTTATCTAAGGAACAAAAACGCAAACATAAAGCCTTTCAAGCTGCCGTTTGTTTGACCCTTTTGATTTTGGCAATCTTACTGATCCTTACTTTTTTTCTCAGTGAAAAGCCAGATATATTATGGATTTGTTTTGCCATGTTAGCTGCTATGCTGGTTCTTGTTTTTATCCTGGTTTGGTTTCTATCGATGGGATATTTAAAGCTTCAATTCAATCATCTGATTCAAAAACACTATGTCGAATATGCCAGTCTATTAAAGCTGTAATCCATCTTTGACTAGTTCGATAGCTTGTTTTCCCGTGCATGTTTCCGGCTCTAAAACCAAAATCAAAAACTGACTCCAAAATCGATCAATTTCGTCTTTTGGATCAATATCCGGGGCATACTTTTTCGCTAAGTGAGTAATCGCATTCCTTTTTTCATGCTCGTCTGCCACTGTGATTTTTCCTTGAGCAATGACACTTTTATATTTTGTCGTAAATTTTTCCGGTAAAATCTCATCTTTATCAATGACACAAAAAGAAGCATTTGGATTCTGGTTCAGCAGTTCTAATTTATACCCTTCCAAAGCCACATGAAAATAAATCTTCTGATCGGCATAAACATAGCTTAATGGCACCGCATATGGTTTTTGATCCATGCCACATAAAGCTAAAACTCCCGATGTATTTCTCTTCAAAATCTCTAATGTTTCTTCTTTTGATAGTTCCTGCCTTGTTCTTCTCATTGTAGTTCCTCATCGGTAATCGCATTCAATGCGTTTTGTACTTCTTTCATCGTTTCATCCAGGCAACCTTCTTCAAAAGGACTCTTTAAGTTTGCAGCCTGCACGATTTTTCGGAAAGGAAGACTGCCGCCCAATTTACAGATTTTTTTATAATCCTTTAATGTACTTGGATCCTTTTTTTGAGCCCGGCTCCAAAACTGTAAAGCACAGACCTGTGCCAGTGTATAGTCGATGTAATAAAACGGATCCATAAAGATATGAAGCTGCCGCATCCACCAGCCTCCTCTTTCCAATACATCGATCTCATCATAGTTTTTGTGCGGTAAATACATCTTTTCCAACTTTCTCCATGTTTCCATACGCTTGGCATGCGTGTACTCTGGATGAGCATAGATTTCATGTTGGAAGTGATCCACCAAAACTCCATAAGGTAAAAATTTGATGGCATCGCTTAAATGCTGAAAATAAAACTTCCTGGTATCTTCTTTAAAGAAGTCTTTCATCCAGGGGTATGTCAAAAACTCCATGGACATGGAATGAATCTCTGCGCTCTCACTGGTTGGCCAGATACAATCCGATGGAAAAATATCACGAGAAGCATATGCCTGGTAGGCATGACCAGCCTCATGTGTGAGAGTTTCTACATCTGAACTGGTTTGATTGAAGTTCGCAAAGATAAACGGTGCACCATATACATCAAAAGATGTGCAATATCCACCGGCAGCCTTACCCGGCTTACTTTCCAGATCCATGAGTTCATGATCCACCATAAATTGAAAGAATTCACCGGTATCTTTATCAAGTTCCTGATACATATGCAGTGCAATTTTTACCATCGTCCTGGCATCCTGCTTAGGTGTTGGGTTTCCGCTTTGAAACTCCACCTTTTCATCCCATGCATATAACGCATCCAGTCCCAGTCTTTTTTGTTGGCGCGCAAAAAGAGAAGCTGTGACCGGTACGACCGTATCCAATACCTGTTTGCGATACGTTTGAACATCCTCTTTCGTATAATCAAAACGATACATGCGATAGTATCCCATCTCTGTATAGTCTTTATATCCCAGCTTCTGTGCCATTGTTGTTCGTATCTTTACCAAAGAATCAAAGATTTTGCCTAATTCTTCCTCATGTTTTTCAAACCATCCCCAGTATGCTTTTGTAGCTTTTTTTCGCATAGAGCGATTGCTTGCCCTCATGAATGGTTCTAATTCGGACAAAGTGCGCTTTTTTCCTTCAAATTCAATTTGTGCACTGGCAACCAGCTGTTGATACTGGCTGGAATATTGATTTTCCTTTTGTAGCTCTTCAATGATGTCTGGAGAAAAACATTTTTTATCAAATTCTTTAGCCAGAAAATAGGTAGAAGGAATTTCCTTTTCCAATTCTTTTCGATACGGACTTTCCAAAATCACATTAGAAATACGAACCAGATCTTCCTGTAAGATCGGTGCAATTTCATCAATATGCTCCTGTTCTTTCTTATAATATTCATCCCGTGTATCGATCGTATGTCGAACTTCACACAAACTAAATTGTGTATAAAGCTCTTTTTTGTACACATCTAAATCTTTAAAAGCTTGTTTAAAAGAAGCATAATCTTCTGCGTTTACAAGCTGGCTTTCTATTTTCCGAAATTTATCTTTTGCCTGTTTGACATCAATTGTATGATATGGATATTCACTGAATTTCATGGCCGTTCCTCCTGTTATTTATCAATGGAATCATTTTATCACTTTTAAATACAGAATAAAATTTTGTGATCACGAATTGTGTTAGAATAAGATACAGACAGGAGGGATCCTATGTTTTCCATGCATAAGGTACGCGGCCATCTGAAAACGATCAATCAACATAAAGCCAAAGTTACACAGCTTTGTTTTCGCTGTCATTTGTATAAGCAGGGAATTTTACATGATTTAAGCAAATATACCTGGACAGAGCTGAAAACCGGTTTTACCTATTACCAAGGTTTTCGTTCCCCTATCGATGCCCAGAAGGAAGACATAGGTTATTCTTTAAGCTGGCTTCATCATAAGGGCCGTAATAAACATCATTGGGAATACTGGTTAGATAATGGACCAAATGGAGTCCATCCGGTAAAGATGCCGGCCAATTATGTCATCGAGATGTTTTGTGATCGCGTCGCCGCCAGTATGATCTATCAAAAGGATCAATATACCGACCACAGTGCTTTGGATTATTACATGCAAGGTAGAAATCGTATCATGATCCATCCGGATACAGACCGACTGATTCTCTTTCTTCTGCAGTATCTGGCAGATCATGGATTGGACGATACGATCGATTTTATCGTTCATCATGTACGAAAAGAAGGATATTCCATTTTAGAAGACAAAAAAGGCTCCTCCTCAAAACAAAATTGAGAAAGAGCCTGTTTTTATAGACAATTTTTAAAGATTTCGAAAATATCCTGCTCATTTAAAGCAACAAAGGCATTGGATAAACGTCCATTACGATTGGCATGTTTTGCCATTTCTTCAAAGTGCGTATCATCGATACCTAATTCGCTTAAACGCATAGGGATTCCTGCATCTTTGAAAAAGTGTTCCAACGCATCGATGCCCGCATAGGCAATCTTTGTTTCATCCTGATCTTCCAAATTCCAAACTTCTTTGGCAAAACGAACAAATCGCCACGTTACTGAAGGATCTTTTTGAAGGATATAACGCATCCAGGCAGGTGTTAAGATCGCCAGTCCCACACCGTGCGTAATATCATAGTAAGCGGAAAGTTCATGCTCCATCGCATGACATGGCCATCCGGTAGAAGCCTTGCCGTATTCCGGAATGCCGGAGCATGCTACGGAGGCACAGGCCATTAAATTGGCTCTGGCAGAATAATTATCCGGTTCTTTAAGTACAACCGGTAAATTTTTGATCACTGTTTTTAAAACACCCTGTGCCAGTTCATCCGATAAATCACTGTCCTTTGTTTTTGAGAAGTATCCTTCCATAATATGGCTCATGATATCGGCAGCTCCGGAAGCACTTTGATAGGAAGAAACACTAAAAGTATAGGTCGGATCACAAATCGAAGCGGTAGGATAGGTAAAAAGTCCTCCCAGTTTTTCTTTTGTTTTTAAATTGGAAATAACACCGCCGCCATCAAATTCAGAACCAGTAGCACTCAATGTCAAAATATCAACAAGTGGTAATGCCTTTTGAAGATGATCTGACGTTTTGACCATTTCCCATAGATCCTCTCCCGGATAATAAACACCGGCCGCAATGGCTTTGGAACAGTCAATGACAGAACCGCCGCCAACTGCCAGAATCACATCAATTTGATGATGCTTACAAAGTGCAACACCTTCAACAACGGATTCAATTCGAGGATTAGGCGCAATACCGGATAATTCCACCACCTCAAAGTCACCCGCATCAAGGATTTCTTTGACCGTATCATACAATCCTGTCTTTTTGATGGAACCACCGCCATATGCCAACAAAACTTTCTTTCCCAATGGTTTTAAAATACTTTCCAATTGGGAAATCTGATTTTTCCCAAAGTAGATCTTAGTCGGAATATCATGTACATAATTTAGCACTTGTTCTCACTCCTTTTTGACCCTATTTAATCACAGTTCAAAAAGGCTTTTCAATTTTTATGCTTTATCAAAGTTATTTGATTACTCCACGGTTACTGACTTGGCAAGATTTCTAGGTTTATCGACATCACAGCCTTTTAACACCGCTCCATAGTAGGCAAAAAGCTGTAAAAGGATAGCGGCTGGTATAGCTGCCAAAGCCGGGTGTACATCCGGAATGCGCAGGACTTTTTGAAATGCATGTGTATCCTGATGCTGAGTCGTAATCAGTATAACGTTAGCTCCTCTGGCGATGGTTTCTTCAATGTTGGAAATCGTCTTAGAAGCAACTTCTTCCTGTGTCGCAAGCGCTATGACCACCGTTCCTTTATCGATTAAGGCAATCGGTCCATGTTTAAGTTCGCCGGCAATATAAGCATCCGCATGGACATAGGAGACCTCTTTTAGCTTTAAGGCGCCTTCCACGACACTAAAATAATCCAATCTTCGACCAATAAAATACGCATCTTTTTGATCTTTTAAACATTGTGCATAATCTTTGACAATTTCTTTTTGTGCCAACATATCCTTTGTGATTTCTGGAATTCTTTGCAAATCTTCTATCAGCTTGGATACATCTTTTGGTTGGCGTCCTAATTTCTCACTCAAGGCGATCATCAGACATACTAAGAGTACAAGCTGTGTTGTATAAGCTTTTGTGCTCGCCACTGCGATTTCCGGTCCGGCACAAGTATAAAGTGTACAATCCGATTTACGAGCTAAAGAAGATCCCAATACATTAACGATAGATAACGTCTTTGCCTGTTTTTCCTTTGCCAGCTGTAAAGCCGCCAGGGTATCAGCTGTTTCCCCGGATTGTGATACAAAAATACATAGCGTATCTGAATTCAAATAATAATTCCCGTACCGAAATTCGCTGGCTGCCAACGCAAAGGAAGGACAGGCCGGAACCCATTGACGGAACAGATCTTGTGCATATGAAGCGGCATTTAAAGCCGTTCCGCAGGCCAAAAAGTAAACTCTTTCCAGCTTTTCCCAGTTGATATTGATTTCTTTCAGCTCATCCATTCTTACATCATTATCCACTCGACCACGCAAAGTTTCTGATAGAACATAAGGCTGCTCATGAATCTCTTTTTCCATGAAAGTATCATAACCACCTTTTTGCGCTGCCTGCAGATCGTAAGGAATGTGCATCCATTTTTGTTTCTTAAGTTCTCCCTGAAAATCATAAACTTGAATTTCATCGGCCTTTAATACCGCAATTTGTCCATCCTCTAAACTCAGAATATCTTTGGTATATTCTAAAACGGCCGGTATATCACTGGCACAAAAACTACCATATGCACAATGTCCGATAATCATAGGGCTTTCCTTTTTGGCAACATAAATCGTATCAGGGTCTTGTACAGACACCACACACAAGGCAAAGCTGCCTTCTAAATAGCGCACTGCCTTTTGTAGTGCCTCCAATAGATTTCCTCGATCATAGTAGTCGATCAAATGCACGATGACTTCACTATCGGTTTGCGATACAAAAGGATATCCCTGTCGAATCAACTCTTTTTTGATGGCCTGATAATTTTCGATAATACCATTATGTACGATAGAAATCGTGTTCTTCGCATTCGTATGTGGATGTGAATTAAGATTACTGGGAATACCATGCGTAGCCCAGCGCGTATGACCAATCCCGGTTTTCTGTGGATGTGACTCTCCCTTCAACAAGTCTTCCAGCTGACACAAACGTCCTTTACTTTTAAAGGTATATAATCCATTATCATCTACTAAAGTCACACCGCCTGAATCGTATCCCCGGTATTCGAGTTTGTTTAAACCCTGCATTAAAAATGGTAAAGCTTCCCCTTTACCCACGAAACCTGTAATTCCGCACATGAAAAAATCCTCCATTTTCTATTCACTTCATGGAGGATACCGAATGGATTTGTTCAATCTTCACAGACTGTTTTTGTCCATTGTTTCAGGCCGTATCCAGCCTCCAGGTCACCCGCCGAATCTTTCGAAAAACCTGGTCCTCGTCAACTGTAAAATTACAGTCCTGGCGCTTTTCTTTGTATAGACCCCATGAATGCATTCTATTATACGCAAAAAGATAAGCTTTGACAAATTCCTCCACAAAAAAAGGAAGATTACTCTTCCTCAATCAGATGTAAAAGCTCTAAAAGTCGAGTTAAATCTTCCTTGTCTTGATAATGAATCGAAACCGAATGTGCTGAAATAGAAACAGACGTCTGAAAATATTCTTCCAATTTACTTTTCGCATCTCTAACATACGGATCTTCTTCCGGTTTTGGTTCTGTGACCTTTTTAGAAGTCTTATCTTTTACAATTTGTTCGACTTTACGAACCGATAAGCCCTGCTCGATTGCCTGCTTTGCTACTTTACGCATATCCAGTTCATTTTTTAATCCCAACAAAGCGCGCACATGCCCCATTGTCAATTTCTTTTGTACAACCAAATCTTGTACATCTTCCGGCAGCTTCAACAAACGAAGCGTGTTTGTGATATGTTCTCGGGATTTTCCGACACGATTGGCAAGTTGCTCCTGCGTATAGTTCAGTCGATGCATAAGTTGTTCATACGCTTTTGCTTCTTCGATGACGTTTAGATCTTCTCGCTGAATATTCTCCAGTAAAGCGATCTCCATCATTTCCTGATCGCTAAAGTTAACAACAATCGCCGGTATTTCTTTTAATCCTGCCAATTTACTGGCACGAAGCCTTCGTTCGCCGGCAATCAGATCATAGCCCTGAATGCTCTTTTTTACCAGGATCGGTGTAAACACCCCATGTTGTGCAATACTTTGACTCAGCTCCTGTAAAGCTTCATCATTAAATACTTTTCGAGGCTGATAAGGATTAGGTCGAATCTGATCGACATCGATTTTTGTCTGTTCCTGTGATTCAGTATGTACTTCACCATTTTGAATCTCATCCAGCACTTTTGAAATGTCCTGTCCGAAAAGCTGATTCAAACCCTTTCCCAAACGGTTATTATCCATAAGCACTACCCCCTCTCGTTACGTTTTACTAATTCTTTTGTCAGTTCTCCATACGCCTTAGCCCCTGCACTGGTCACATCATATTCAAAAATGGACATGCCGCGTGAAGGTGCTTCAGATAATTTGATATTTCTTGGAATACTGGTCTGATAAACCTGCTTGCCGAAATTTTGCCGTACATCCTGTGAGACTTCAACGCTTAGTTTTGTACGGATATCAAACATAGTCATTAAGATTCCTTCAATTCTAAGATCTGGATTGTAAAGTTGCTGAACCAAACGGATTGTCAATAAAAGCTGTGTCACACCTTCCAATGCATAATATTCACACTGAACCGGTATCAATACGCTGTCTGCCGCCGTTAAGGCATTGGTATTTAAGATTCCCAGGCTGGGTGGACAATCAATAATGATATAGTCATATTGATCTTTTATAGAAGACAACCGTTTTTTTAAAATCTGTTCTTTTCCATTGCCGATCTTATCCAGTTCCAGATCCGCTCCGGCCAATGTTATATTGGCCGGTAAAATATCAATAGCTGGTTCTTGTTTATGTACGATGACTTGTTCTGGATCCATATCTTCTAAAAGCACATTGTAGATGCTTGGCTGTCCTCTTTTGGTAATAGCCAAAAGTCCCTGCGAAGCATTTCCCTGCGCATCAAAGTCAATTAAAAGAACTTTTTTGCCCATATAGGACAATCCACTGCTTAAATTGATAGCGGTCGTCGTTTTCCCAACACCACCTTTTTGGTTAGAAATCGCAATTACTTTTGACATACTACCCTCCTAAAGGCTTCTTTTTGATTTGTCCATAATTTCTCGGATATTTTAAAGAAGTCTTTTTCTTTTTTGTGAAATATAAATTGATATGTTGCGCATCTTCAATCTGAAGTGTTTCACTTCGATCAAATTGAAGCCCTAATACTTCCATGGCTTTTTTTGCCTCTTCCAGCTCTTCCAGTCCACTTTTCCCTTTCAAGAAGACCAATCGTCCGTTTACTTTACATAAAGGAGTGCAAAGCTCCAATAAGATATTCAACCGAGCCACTGCTCTGGCACTGATGCAGTCAAAAACTTCACGATGATTTTTGGCAACATCCTCGGCCCGCAGATTTAAGACTTCGATTTCTTTTAAGTCTAATTCCTGGATCACATGTTCCAAAAAGCGGCATCTTTTTTGTAACGGTTCGATCATCGTACATTGTATTTGCGGAAATACGATCTTCACCGGCAGGCATGGAAATCCTGCCCCACTTCCGACATCACAAAAACTGGAAATAGAAAGATCCTTAAAAGGAAGAATTGAATCTAAAAAGTGCTTTTCCCAAATTTCGTCCGGATCGGTTATGGCCGTCAGATTCATCTTCTCGTTCCATTCCAATAAAAGTTCCATATATCGCTTTAATTGTTCAATTTGCTTGTCTTCTATAGAAATCCCATGATTCATACAAGCTTCTTTAAATGTAATTTGATTCATTCTGTTTCTCCGTGCGATGTCATTATATCAAAGATCGTTTCCTAGGAGTAGTCTATCTTTAAAACTGACATTATTCATGTTTATAAGATAACTATGGTTATAGTTTCATTCTACTCACAAATCATAAATTTCCTGTATTTGTTGTTCTATGTAGCCTAATGCACGCACTTTCTCTTTGACTTCCTAATTCGTCTCTTCCTTGATTGATCATTCTTCTTTGATAACTGCCAAGTTCATGAGTGACTTCGACTCTTTCTTCCCTGATAGATCACACCATTGATAAAGCTTGCGAATATTTCTTTATCTTCAAATAATTTCTTCGTAATACTGTCTTTGTTCACACTCCACCTCCTTTTTTATATGCTTTTTGAAGATCTTCTGTATTTTATATACGAATAAAAATTCAAAGTTCAGACTTTTTTTGAAAAAATTTTTATTTTTTATATTTCATCAATTTATATTCAGGCAAAAGGTATAAAAAAAGAGGATTTTTTATCCTCTCATCAATTCATGAATTTTCTCAATTACTCTTTTGGTGTTCTGCCCATCCTTATGAATCATATATTTTTGTTGGAAGCGCGATATATCGAAATGGATATATCCCTCTTTTAACGCATCGATCAGTTCGCTTTCATTTAGACAAACAGGCCCTGGAAATTCCTTTCGATAGTCCAGATTGAATCCTATCGTTTGATCATACTCTTCTACATCATCAATATAGGCAATCATAGGTTTATTCAGTAAGGAATAATCTAAAATGACACTGGAATAATCGCTGATCAAAACATCACTGACATGCATTAAAGCATACAAATCTTCATCATGGCAATCGATAGCTCGTAGATGATTGATTTGAATATCCGGCAATAATGGATGAAACTTATATAAGATACAATACTCATCCCCTAAAGCATCCAATACCTTTCTCATATCAAAGCTGGCCACTTGAAATCCTTTGACCATATTCCCACGAAATGTAGGTGCATATAAGATACACTTTTTCTCTTTGATCATTGGATATTTCGCATACAACTTTTCTTTCTGTGTTTTTTGTCTTTGTGGATCTAACAGCTCATCGATTCGCGGCAATCCTGTTACATAAACCTGGCTTGAATTTACGCCAAATGCCTGGGCATACACTTCTTTCCAATACGGAGCGCTGCATAAAACCGCATCATATCCTTGGATCGGATAAGAACGCTCAATTTGATTGCCAAACTTTTTTATGGCACCACAGGCATGCCATATTTGTAAAACCTTAGTTTCTTTTGGTTTAAATTTAGAAACAATATAATTGTTGTCATTCAAAATGATCAATTTGCTTTGTTTCATCTGAATCAACTGATGACAAAGGTTAATAAAATATAGAAAATATCCTTTTATCGTTTTATGAATCTGAAACAAATCATACTGAATGTCGTAACATCCTTCTTTTTTTAAGGCTTGATTGATCTGATAGAAATCCCCTGTCAAATGATCAGCCGTCATCGAAATGAACGTGATCTGATTTTGTTTAGGATGAATAAAGAATGTAAGTCCGTTTAAAATGGATAAGACAATATTTAAGATGATCTTTTCTATTTTCATGCCCTTGCCTCAATCAACAGTTTACTGATACGTTTTGATGCCTGTCCATCATCAAGATTGTTGAAACGATCGTGGAAGTCTTTTACATGGGATGCATCATAAACGCCATTTTTAATATCCTCACAAAGTTGTTTTTCATCACGATAGATCTTGCCCGGAAGCTCTTTTGTGATATCCATATAAAATCCTCTTAAATCACTGGCATAGCTTTCTAAATCATACATATAGAAATACATTGGACGTTTTAAGATCGCAAAATCAAAGAAGACACTGGAATAATCCGTGATCAAAACATCACTGATCACATACAATTCATTGATTTCTGCCTCTGCCGAAATATTGTATAAAAAGCCTTGTAGAGAAGCATCATTTTGATAATGATTAATGATCAGGTAATGTGGTTTAAACAACACAATATAATCGCTTCCCAATATTTCTTTCCACAAATGAAAATCAGCTTTTAACTCAAATGTATAACCGGCCGCTACATAGGAATTATCCCGCCATGTCGGAGCATATAAGATCACTTTTTTATCCAATGGTAAATTCATCCTTTTTTTGATCGATACAATTTCATCCTGTGTTACATTCGCAATAAAATCGTTGCGTGGATATCCAGTTTCCACCAATTTTTTAGGATCGATCCCAAAGGCATGAGGAAATACCGAAGTACAAAAAGCATTTGGCGAGATCATAAAGTTATAACGAGCTACATCTACATCATAACTGTGACACATTTGTTCATAAGAAACACCGGAACGATAAAAGGTGGTATCTTCACTGACATCGATATCATGGGCCAATCTCTTTAACGGTGTTCCATGCCATGTCTGTAAATAGATCTGATTCTCCTTTTTACAGATATAAAGCGGTAATTTACAATTTACCACCCAAATCTTGGCCCTGGATAAATAATAAAAGTAGGAAAAACTAAAATACTCTTTGATTTCGGCACCTTCAATTTGGATATTTTTTTGTTTATGATGTTTGATAAACCAGATAAAGCGATACCCTTTCCAGTTTGGATCCTGTTGCATCTGCTCAAATATCGCTCTGGGATTATCCGAGTATCCCCGCCCATGAAATGAAATAAATATGACCAACTTGTCATCAACCGGTATCAACCGATAGATACATCGATAAACAATACGAATCAGCTTACCTGCCCATTTTTTTAAAAAACGTAAGATGGTCATATTCTTTCTTCCTTTCTAGCCAAACACCTCTTTAACGATATTCTCACTGGCGTGTCCGTCGTCAAAACAACAGAATCGATCATAGAAATCGTCATATCGCTTCTGATAGCGTTTTTGTATCTTGTCAATATGAAGAATCGCATCAATCACTTCTTCACTGGTATATAAAAGCGGTCCCGGCACTTCGGTATTCATATCAATATAAAAACCTCTGAGTTGATTCTTATATTTCTCTATATCATACGTATAGAAAAGAATCGGACGCTTTAAATTCGCAAAATCAAAGAAGACACTGGAATAATCCGTAATACAAATATCTGTAATCAGATAAATTTCAGAAATATCATCATAAGTGCTTAAATTGTACGCAAACCCTCCCAGGCCTGTCGTATCGATCTTGTCCGCAATATAATGATGTGTTCGCAACAAAAGCACATAATCCTTTTCCAACATGGTTTTCATTTTCTTTAAATCTAGAGCCAGGGTAAATTTATATTCTCCTTTACCGTAATGTTCATCATCTCTCCATGTTGGCGCATATAAAATGGTCTTCTTGTCTAAGGGAATACCTAGTTTCTCTTTTAAACGCTTTGCCCTTTCTTCTTTATCCGATGCATATAAAATATCATTGCGTGGATATCCATATTCCAACATTTTTCCTTCGTACATGAAACAGCTTCTAAATGTCTTAGATGAAAATGGATTGGCACTGACCAGATAATCCCATTCTTTTCTTTGTTTATAAAACTGTTCTTTATATTTAGGAGAAGCACTGGTCACTTCTTCCTGATCGAACACCAAACGTTTTAAAGGTGTTCCATGCCATGTTTCCAAAAATACCTGTCCTTCTCTTTTACGAAACCATAATGGTTGTCGAACATTAAAGACAAGATATTTGCTTATGGCACAATAATAAGCATATTGAAAAGAAAAACGTTTGATCGTTTTTGCCCCATACGGAATATCATGTTTCCCATTGATGGCCCACACACATTCATATTTTCCCGGATATATCTTGTTTAAAGCTTCATAAATATATTTTGGTGAATCCGAATAATTTTTCGCCATGAACGTTTCAAACAAAACCACATTTTCCTTGATTGGCATTTTTAAATATCGATGATAATATGCCAGTTTATATAACGTATTCTTATTTTTATTCGCGAAGATGCTTTTAAGCTTTGCCTTACCAAAACTCCAGCGAATTGCCTTTTGTACACCTTTTAGATCATTTTTCATCATCAACAAAATGATTCGCTTTTGTTTGGCAGAAAGATCATCTAATACTCTAGGGGCCGTATCTAATAAAGTGGATTGAATACGGATAAAGTATTCGTTTCTCCATCTTTCATCCTGCGATCTTCGTATGCGTTTGATCATTGTCTTAGTGACATAGCGAATCAACTTTTTATCCAGATAGTAACGTACCGGACCCTGCGCATCGATCAATTTTCTGGCACATTCTACCGCCAGACATCTTTCTTCAAAACGAGTATCGCTTTCTTCCTGATTTAAGCTCGGCTCATTGATTGGATCATTGTGCTTTCTTTTGATATACCAACCATCTTCCGCAGATAGAAAAGAGGCTGCTTTTTCCAGCACCTGGACTAAAAAGATCTGATCACTGAAATAGCGAAAACTTGGTTCAAAAAAAATTTGATGATCGATCAAAAACTGTCTTCTGTATAAATTCGATAAAGCGGTGATGGTCTGAAATCCGCTGCGTTTGACCATGGTGTGATAAATCGCAAGCATTCGATCCGAATTCTGCTCTTTAAAGCGGTCTAAATGATTTTGAATCTTTTCTTCCTGTGCCTGCATCTTTTCGGCTTCATCATCCGCATCTATTTCTTTTTTAGAAAGCTTATCTAAAAAGTTAGCCTTATTGTTCCATGTATTGCGTATCGTTCCATAGACCATATCCTGTCCGTTTAGATGTTCGGTCATATGAAATAAAGTATCCTCCAGGATGTAATCATCGCTGTCTAAAAAATATACATACTCTCCGTTTGCCTGTTGTAAGCCTTCATTACGACAAGCCGCTACGCCTGTTTCATCTTCCAATGACAAAATACGCAACGATAGATCACTCAAACCTGGAATCTCTTTTTGCACATGTTCATCAACATGATCACACACGATCAAAACTTCAAAATCTTGATAGGAGCTTTCTTTTAATGACTGCAGACATTCTTTTAAATAGTGCAGATATTTTTGAAAAGGGATGATGATACTGATCTTATTCATCGCCTTTTAACTCTTCCTTTAACTGTGTTGTGGAAATACCTTCCGTTCTTGGTAAATAAATGACTTCACAATACTCTTTCAAAAAGTCAAATTTTCCCTTCCAGTCATCTCCCATGACAAAAATATCTACATTATATTTTTTGACATCTTCTATTTTTTGTTCCCAGCTGGTTTCCGGAATGACTTTATCAACATAACGAATGGCTTCTACGATCTGCATGCGATCGGTATCTTTGATCTGACAGACCTTTCCTTTACCACGATTAAATTCATCGCTGCTGACCGCAACGATCAAATAATCGCCTAATGCCTTTGCCCTTTTGAGTAAATTCAGATGCCCAATATGAAATAAATCAAAGGTTCCATAAGTAATGACTGTTTTCATCTTATAATCCTCCCAACAATCTTGAAAAAAAGCTTTTTTTTGTATCTGGTAAAACACGTTTTTCAAATTTTTCATTCAGAATTTTTTTCTTTTCTTTTGGCTTGAGTGCATTTAACTGATCGACATATTCCGAATAATGTGCACAGACTGTTTCAATATCTCCCATCTCCTGCAGCTTTCCGCCTTCAATCCACATTCCCGTCTTACAAAACTGTTGAACCTGTGAAATAGAGTGCGATATAAAAAAGATCGTCTTTCCTTCGTTATCTCTTAATTTCATCATATGATCCAAACATTTTTTCGCAAAGCCTTTATCCCCTACGGATAAAGCCTCATCAACGATAAAAATATCGGGATCAAGCGCTAAAGAAATGGAAAACCCCAGACGTGATTTCATCCCACTGGAATATTTTTTTACCGGCTGATACAGAAAATCTCCCAATTCGGCAAAATCAATTACGCTTTGTGTAATGCGCTCTATTTCTTTTTTTCTCAATCCTAATAAAGCTCCTTTTACACGAATGTTCTCTTCTCCCGTTAATTGCATATTTAAGCCTGTATTAATGGCAATCAAAGATTGTTCACCATGAATTTCGATTGCCCCTTCATCAATTTCACTGATGCCGGCCAAAATCAAGGAAAGTGTTGATTTTCCGGAACCATTTGTTCCCAAAATACCGACAACATCTCCTTTTTCGATGGTAAAAGACAAGTCTTTTAAAGCATAAAATCGTTTGTTGGACCGATGCTGATTATTTTTATTTTTTAAACTGTAGATTTTGGAAATGTGATCTACTTTTACTGCATATTCTGCCATATCCACCTCTATATCATATCGATAAATTTCTTCTTGAATTTAAACATCAGCATACAGCCGATGGCAAACAAGATCAGTACCACACACCAGAAATATAAAGTATAGACCGGATGATCCAGTACACTTTGCCCGTAGAAGACAGCCTCCCTGTATCCTTGAATGATATAATAAACCGGATTTAACTTCATAATCGAATTCAAAAAATTGTGAAAAGGTACATGGCTGCTGAAAGTACAATTCCAGATGACCGGTGAAAAATACATAAACATTCGAATCAGAGACGTTACCAGTTTTTTGATATCTCGCCAGAGCATGGTCAGTACCGAAAGAATCAGTGATACACTTTCTGAGAACATAAAGGCACAAAACATATAATAAAAGGCCCACAACCAGTTCAGTTGTGGTGTATAACCACATAAAAACAAAGTAATCAGTGCGATGATCAACATACAGCCGTGATTAAATAATTCTTTACATACTACTGTTGCCGGTAAAACCGAAACAGGAAACTTCATCTTTGTGATGACATCTGTCTTTGAGAAGATGGCACTGCACCCTTTTTGGATACAGGGTTGAATGAACCACCATATGGCATAGCCTACAACCAGCCATGGTAGATACGATACCTTAATTCCGTTGATTTTGACTGGTTTTCTATTCCAGGCGACACCAAAGATCAGCCAATAGGTAAAGACCTGAATAGCCGGTGATGCGAAATTCCAGAAGATTCCAAACTTGGAATCGCGCATATCGGCCAATAGTTCATATTTGGCAATGGAATAGATTCGAAATAAATTTGAAAAATTTTCTTTTAAAACGTACTTTATACTTTTAAACATATATTTTCCTCGTTCTTCATTGTATTCTATTCTAAATAGTAAGTAAAGAGCCTGCCAAACGGCAGGCCTTTAACGTGCGCATTCTTCTCCTTTCCCTTTTATTATTAAAAAGGAAAGTGACTAAAAAATGACTAATCTTCGTCTTCTTGATCTTCTTTGGCTTCTTCATCCAAATCCAGAGCTTCATCCTGGTCTTCATCATCGCTGTCTTCATCAATGGCGATTGAATCTGTATCCATCACGCTTTCTGAAAAAGTATGACGGCTTCTTAAATCCCAGTTGTTTTGCGGCATGTTGAAAAAGCGCCCATCAATGGATAAATCCGTATAAAACTGAGCAATATTGTCATCAAACTGGCTTTCATTAAATCCTAATTCTTTGGATACACGAGTCCATAATTCAATAAATGGCATGGCATCTTTGCCACTTTGTAAAATCTGATAGGCAACATCGGTCATTGACTGTTTCATAATACTAAAATCTCCTTTAAAACATTTACATAGATTCTACGGCTTGTACACCGATACATTCTAAAGCATTGGCTAAGACGATCTGCGTTGCCTTGACCAAAGCTAAACGTTGTGAAGTAAGTTCAATATCCTGTGGATCTAACACTTTACAGGCATTATAGAAGCTGTGAAATTTAGAGGCCAGATTTTGAATGTAGTGACATACTTTGTGAACCTGGCGGGTGCGAGCACTTTCGGTAATGACTTTATTAAATTCCTGCAGTGTCTTTAACAGCTCTATTTCTTTTTCATGATTTAATCGTTCAAAGTGATTGGCTAATGAAATATCCTGTGCCTGTTTTTGAATGGAGCACATACGAGCATGTGCATATTGTGCATAATAAACCGGGTTATCGTTAGACTGCTTCTTGGCCAGTTCGACATCAAAATCCAAATGCGAATCCAGTGCTCTTTGTACAAAGAAGTAACGAGCCGCATCAACACCAACACTTTCCACAAGCTCCGAAATCGTCGTCGCGTTGCCTAACCGTTTTGACATTTTGACTTCTTCGCCATTGGATACCAGACGAACCATCTGTATGATATCCACATGCAGTTTACTGGCATCGTTTCCCAAAGCTGTCATGCTTCCTTTTAAACGAGGAATATAGCCATGATGATCGGCTCCAAAGAAATCAACCAGCACATCAAAGCCACGTTTGAATTTATCGTTATGGTAAGCAATATCCGGTACTAAATACGTATAAGATCCATCCGTTTTTTGAAGAACACGATCTTTATCGTCCCCAAATTTTGTCGTCGTAAACCACAAGGCACCGTCTTTTCGATACGTATATCCTTTTTCATCCAGCAACTGCAGCGCTTCTTCTACTTTTCCGGCATCGCGAATTGCCTGTTCACTGGACCAGACATCAAACTCAACGCGATACTCTTTTAGATCTTCTTTGATCTTATCCAATTCGAAGGTAATTCCTTCTTTTCTAAAGAAATTTAAATTCTCCGGAGTTGGTTCTAAATATTGATTCGGATATTCTTTGGCAAGCGCATATCCTTTTTCTTTTACATCGTCACCCAGATAACCATCAGCACCGATTTCCGTATCTATGCCATGCGCCTGACGATAGCGTGCATTCAAAGATAAGGCCAGATTCGTAATCTGATTTCCGGCATCGTTGACATAATATTCTCGCGTTACATCGTATCCGGCTTTCTTCATGATTCGCGCACAGCTATCTCCCCAGGCTGCCCCTCTGGCATGACCCAAATGCAAAGAACCGGTCGGATTGGCACTGACATATTCCAGATTTACTTTGATTCCATTGGATGGTTGTTGACCATAGTTTTCCTTCTTTTCCAAAATTTCTTCAATGACTTTGGAATATCGATTGGTATCCAAAGTAAAATTGATAAAACCAGGACCCGCAATCTCCATTGAGGAAACGGAGCAGCTTTCCTTATCCAAAGCTTCGGTAATCTGTGTTGCGATATTTCTTGGATTTTGTTTCAACGTTCTTGCCAGCTGCATCGCAACATTACTGGAAAAATCACCATGATCTTTATTTTTAGGGATCTCAATGGCAATCTGTTCCAAAGAAACTTCCAAATCAAAGCTTTTTTGAATCGCTTGCTGGATTGCTTTTTTTAATTCAATTTCAATGGACTGCATATTCTGCCTCCTTTATTTCTAATACAAATTCAAACCTTTGACTTTGTTTTTCCATATCCAATTCATATTGTATTTCAATACGCTGATCCTGCATCTCGTAATGATGTGTAAAACAAGATACATCGATCTCGCCAAATTCTGTACGAATCCATCCTTTTGTCCTTTTATGAGATCTAAGAACCAAATGTACATGGACTTCGGAAATACTGTCGATGATCAAAGTGTCTTTATACGCTGTCCACGAGAAAGAAAACCTTTCATTGGCAAAACAATACCGCACACCTTGATTTGTGTACTCTATCTCAGCTTTCCCCTGATAAAGAATCTGCCGATTCAGATGATCAATCAACTGTATTTTAAACATAGCGCTAGAAATATATCACAATTTACATAAAATGCAAACAAAAAAATGCTACGGAATGTTTGTTTAACAAAAATAATAAAGCTGTAAATAAAAAAAAATCACACAGCCTTTTCTGTGTGATGTATTCTTAATCCAATGGTTTTTGATAAAAACGACCGTAAAAGTTGGCGGTATGATAGGTGTTGATAATGACTTTAGGATCGGTTTGCCGAACATTATAAATGACATCCTGCACTTCATACGTACTGACAACAGCTTTACATACATAAATCTTACTATGTGAATAGCCTCCGTATCCTTCAAAGATACTCATGCCATGATGACAAGTTGCCATAAAGGTTTCAATAATGGGCTCCGGATCTTTTGTGATAATTTCCAAAGTGATCTGTTTATATCGTTGATACAAGCTGGAGATGGCCTTTGTGGATAAGAACTGAAACACAATGGAATAGCCCGCATAGACCCATCCAAAAATAGATCCGAAAATCACCAGCATGATACAGTTTCCAATAAAAATATAATCCCATATTCCTTTATGAATTTTATTGGATACATACTGTGCAATAAAATCCGTTCCTCCGGTACTTCCTCCGGCACGCAAAGCCATTGCAATGGAAAAGCCCCAAAGTAAACCACCAAATAAAACATTCAAAGTTCGATCGTCAAAAAACGGATCAAACTGAAACAGCTCCAGAAAAACAGATACTAGGCTAAACTGTAAACAGCTTAAATAGACAAAACGTTTGGACAGCTCCTTATAACAAAGGATGGCGGCCGGCAAATTTAAAAGAATAATTCCTACAGAAACCGGAAAGTCGATTTGGAACAAGCCTAAAATTCGACTGATTAGAATAGATATACCGGTAAATCCCCCCGACAACAAGTTACAAGGATCCATAAATACCTGCATGATATACGACTGCATCAAGGCGCTGACAATCATCAATAAAATCGAAACAATAAGATGAACGATACGATTTTTTTCAAATTCTCTGATTTGGTGCATCATAAATTTATCCCCTTACTAAAGTATTCTTTTTCTATGAAAATTTCAATCTATTGTTTATGAAAATATACATTTTTTACTATTTGTTTACCATCTGTAAACATCTATATATACTCGCGAACAATTTTATCGATAATGTCTTCTTCGTTGGTATAAGGAAGAACTTGTTTTGACTTTTCTTTGGCATATTTCGTGCCATTTTGAACACAAAAACTATAACCAGTTACGTCAAACATAGAAACATCATTATCCGCATCTCCCAGAGAAAGACACGTCTTTAAATCCAGATGAAGTTGTTTACTTGCCTTTAAAAGACCAGATCCTTTATGGATATCTGCCGACATAAATTCAAGCATGCAATCATCTGTCTGGATAGCTGAAATTTGATTTTCATTGAGTGCATTGGCATGTTTTCGCACTTGTTCCATCATTTGTGGCTCGCAATAAATCATCCATTTTAAAACTCTATTCTTTTTACTATATTCGATCAAATCCGTTACAACTTCTCTTTCATGACATTTTGTAGTGTATTGTATAGAAGAGTTTGTAGAACGATTTGTATAACGAATTTTTTCATCTAAGATTTGAAAACATACATCCCAGCCTTTAAAATGATTCATAATTTTTTGAATCACATCCAGTGATAAGGAAGGAGCATAGGTGATTTCTTGCGTTGAAATATCCATGAAAGCAGCTCCGTTCATACCGATAATAAAACGAACATAAGGTTTGATCTGCCAAAAATCCATTGTTTCATAAATGGTTTTTACCGGTCTTCCGGAAACAATGCCAAAATCAATACCCTGTTCAAATAACCATTGAATGGCTTTTTGATTCTTTTGGGATACTTGTTTTTGATCGTTTAAAAGTGTTCCATCTAAATCACTTACGATCCATTGAATTTCTTTCATCTTCCAATCTGGTATATTGTAATTGACTCATCTAACTGGTCATCTACAATATACTTCTCCTTTCTTTCAACCTTTTATAACCGTGGTTGAAGACGGTTTTGGTAATTTGTAAAATTGAATATGTGAATGTGGATTTGTATTTTTTTC
>NZ_JAXKBY010000151.1:0-15358 GCF_036552745.1 Faecalicoccus sp. | reverse complement strand
TGTCCATTTTCTTAACTTAATGACATTGGGCATCAAGCCTCTTACATAGATTGTTTGATTGCCTCTGTCAATGCATCCAATGGTTCTTCTGTATGCAAAGAACTGTTGATTTTTACCGTACTGTCTAAAACGTTCATATTCTTCATTGCTTCTAACATTTTTCGCATAAGATTTCCGGACATGCTGGCCCAGGAGCCATTCTCCATAATTGCGATGGTACGATTCTGGAAGTTCAACATTTTTAAATGTTCCAGGAAGTCCTGCATCTTAGGGAATACACAAGCATTGTATGTACTGGAAGCTAATACAATGTGCGAATATTTAAATGCTTCTGAAACTAAATAGGATGGATCTGTATTCGATACATCGTAAACCACAACATCTTTGATTCCTGTCTGTACCAGCTTGGAAGCTAAAGCCTGCGCAGCACTTTCTGTATGACCATAAACCGATGCATAAGCGATCATAACGCCCTTAACTTCCGGTGTGTAGGTAGCCCAAAGCTGATGTTTTTCAATGATATAAGAGAAATTATTTCTCCAAACCGGTCCATGCAGTGGACAGATCATTTCAATATCTAACTGGCTGGCCTTCTTTAAAAGATTCATGGTCTGTACACCGTATTTGCCAACGATATTTGTGAAATAACGACGAGCATCATCGATCCAGTCTCTGTCAAAATCCACTTCATCATTGAAAAGCTTACCGTCTAATGCACCGAATGTACCAAAGGCATCTGCCGAGAACAACGTTTTTCCATATGAATCATAGCTGACCATAACTTCCGGCCAATGCACCATAGGGGCCATCACAAAAGTTAATGTATGTTTTCCCAGCTCTAGTGTATCGCCTTCTTTTACAGCCTGTGTTTTTCCTTCCACCGCAAAGCCAAACTGTTCCATCATCGTAATCGCTTTTGCGGTAGCATAGATCCTAGCTTCCGGATAACGAAGCATGACCTCTTCCAGGCTCGCCAAATGATCCGGTTCTACATGATGGATGACGATCACATCCAGTTTTTTTCCATCTAATATATGCTTCAGATTTTCCAAAAACTGTCCGCATACAGACCAGTCCACTGTATCAAACAATACATTCTTTTCATCCAATAGCACATAAGAGTTATAAGAAACTCCACGTGGAATCGGATGGATATTTTCAAACAGATTTAAGCGGTGATCACTGGCTCCCACCCAAATCAAATCTTCTTGAACTTTACGAACGTTATACACAATCATTCCTCCCGCTAACTTTTTCTCATCTCAAAAAATATTTTACTTAGATTTGTCGCAGTTGCAAGTATAACCCATTGAATCCCGCTTAAAAAATAAGAATCTATCCATAAATAGACTAAATCGAAAAATCTTTTTTTGTCATTTATGTATTGATGCAACCAAATTTTAGATGTTAGATAAAGATTAGAGAATAAAATATAAGAACAGCTTTCATGCATATAAAAAAACTTACACTGTTTCATGATCAGGTGTAAGCTTTTTGTGAGTTTTACAGTCTTTTATTGACCATATGTTTTTTTCAGGAATTTTTCAGCCTGTACAATAAAGCGCTCATGTTCGCCTTTTCCGATACAAGCATCCCCTTGACACGCTTCTACATGAAACTTAAGCTTTCTTCCATCCTGCTCTGTTAATGTAGAAACAATGCGAATTTTTGCCCCCAGCGGGCTGGCTTTATCATGGCTTACCTGCATCAGGGTACCAACACTGGTCATGCCTTCTTCCAGATCCAATACCTGACAGCTGGCTTCTTCCATCCATGCGATCATCTGTGGCGTCGCCAATACATCTAAAGATCCACTTTTCATCTCAGAGGCCAGATGGGATCTTCCTACAATTCGTTCAATAGTTACAGTTTTTGACATTCTAATCTCCTTTTCATATAATACATTTAACATGGAAAAGATCAATTATCAACAAGATGATGCAACGATTTATAAAAAAGCAAAAACACGTGTTCTGATACGTCTGTGGGTTTCTTATTTACTCTTGCTTCTATATTTTATAGGTGTATGGGCCTTGCTGCATATGGATCTCTTTGCGATCCAGGAAAGCCAACTATCCAATACACTTCTTATCGTATTGGCGGCAGGACAGCTCATCCTCTATTCGATCCTGTTTTTAATGTTATCCGGAGGATATAAGGTTTTTCGCATTTTCTACTGGATCTGTTATGTTTTTGAAATTGCTTTATTGATGATTCCCGGCTACTATCTGATCAACGATCTTTCCAGCATTCTGGTCTATGGAGCACTGATTGGATGCATGCTGGTAAAACTGATTTTTCTTTCTACATTAGGCAGTTATCTTAAACAGAACCGTTGGGCCAAGGTCTTCTTTGACTATGTAATTGAAATTGAAGATGACGAATACGATGAACAGGAAGAAGAAATCTTTGAACCCATTCGCTCTATCTATCATAATCCGGAAGAAGAAATAGAGGAAGAGGAGTACGAAGAAAAAGAGCCTTATACTCTGCCGCAGATTTCAATTCGACTGGGAATTGCGGTTTACGCCAGCTTGATGGTCTTTCCGATCCTGGTACAGATTTTCTCCAGTTTTTTTGTCAGTAATGATCTGAAAACCGTATTTGCGACAAAAGACATCTTTATACTTTGTATCGTCAGTGCCGTCATCTGGACCATACCAATTTTCTTTATGTACTACAACCATCCGGCTTCTAAAAAGATCTTGCTTGGTTGTTTACTTGCCGAAGGAATCTCTATAGCCGCTTTTCTTCCGCGTTTTATCGGTTATATCACATCGGGAGAATACCCGATCCGCGTTTTCATCCTCTTTATCTTAGTGGATCTATTACGCTACATTATACTTTATTTCGCATTACGACCGGTATCAAAGCTTTAATCTTCCGGAATCGTATGTACTAAAATTGGAAGGGACAACGTGATCGTTGTTCCTTTTTGTTCTTTACTTTCCAGTTCGATCGATCCCTTATAGAAATGCACAATATGCTTGACGATTGAAAGCCCTAATCCTGTTCCGGAAATCACTTTGGAACGTTGTTTATCCACACGATAAAAACGCTGGAACACTTTTTCCTGATCTTCCTGCGGAATACCGATACCTGTGTCCTGTACTTTTAAGATCATGTCTTTTCCTGATGCGTAGCAGGAAATTGACACCGTTCCATCATACACATTATATTTTATGGCATTGCTGATCAAATTTTCAAAAACGCCCTCTATATGACCTTTATTGGCATAAACATACAGATCCTGACAATCTACGACAATATTTAAATTCATTTTTTCCTGCTGAACTTTAAATCTCTCCAGAAGGCCATCCAATACTTCCCGAACCGAGATATGACTGAATGGTGCTCTGTATTCTTCACTTTCCAGTTTGGAAACCATCAGGATATCATTTACCAGCTGCGTCATGTGCTTACCTTCTCTTGCGACATGCTCCAAGCATCGATCGACCTGTTTAGGATCTGTGATCGTATGTGTTCGAAGAAGTTCTGTATAACCCATGATCGATGTCAAAGGCGTTTTTAATTCGTGCGAAGCATTGGAAAAAAACTCCTGCCGAATCTGTTTTTGTTTCTCCAGCTGATTTAAGTTTTCTCCGATTTCTTCGTTCATCGATTCAATCGCAACCGTGATTTCACTTAGCTCCGGATAATTATATTCTTCAAAATGTATTTTTTCCTTGCCGATTCGAGTTGTCCATATAGTCTGTGATATCTTTTGTAATGGCAAAACGATCGAAGTTGCCATTTTTTTAGAAATGAACCAGACTGTCGATAGAGCGATAAGAAACGCAACTAAAAAACTTGGCATCAAAACCATCCAGGATTGTGATATTCCCTGAAAAGGAATCGCAAGACGAATGACCTTGGCATCTTCTTCATCAAAAACTGCCGTATATAAATAATTTTGTTTGGTCGTATCTGACTTACGAATGGCACTTCCCTTACCCGTATCCAGCGCCTGTCCAACCTCTTCTCTTTGCAGATGGTTTTCATCAATTTTTGACACCGCATTATCATATATGACCGTTCCATCTGTCCGGATGATCGTTAGACGCGAATCATTTTCCATCAGATATTTTCCAACGCCTTCCTGATCGTCATCCCCCATCTTCTCGATGATCTGCAGTTCATGAAACTGCTCACTGCGCTGATTCTCCAGAAAGACCATGTATAAGACCGCATATAATACACTAAATCCCAATAGAAAAGAGATTAAAAAAGTTATCATAAAAGAACGGATGATCTTCTTACGCATTGGAATCACCCGTACTAAAACGATAACCTAACTGGCGAACAGACTTGATATAATTTCTTCCAATAGGACCTAATTTCTTTCGCAGTGAGTTAATATGCACATCCAATGTTCTAGTTTCACCCACAAAATCATAGCCCCATACCTGATTCAACAATTCCTCACGTGATATGGCTCGGCCCGCATTGGAAGCCAGATATTTTAAAAGTTCAAATTCTTTGAACGTCAGTTCAACAACCTGATCCTGCACATGCACGATACGCTGATCAACATCAATTCGCAAGATTCCCTGCTCGATCGTATCCGATTCTTTTTTCGTTCTTCTAAGCAGAGTTCGAATACGCGCAGCCAGCTCCAAAACACTAAACGGCTTGGTCATATAATCATCGGCTCCCAGATCAAGTCCCATAATCTTATCTACTTCCTGATCTTTAGCACTTAAAATAATGACCGGCGTTTCTTTATTGAGCTTCTTTTGACGCATCTGCTTTAAGATCTCATATCCGTTCATACGCGGCAACATCAAATCCAATATCGCAAGGTCCACTTTATGATTCAATAAATATTCATGTGCATCCGCTCCATTATCAAAATCTACGATTTCATACTGAAAATTCTCTAACGTTAATTTTAATAACTGTCGAATACTTTCATCATCTTCTACGATACATATGCGAATCATTTTACATTCCCCTCTTCCTGCTGAAATTCTTTTTCATTTTATCATAAACACAAGAGGGCTAAAGTAAAAATCCTGTAAACTTATACCTTATTTCCGTAAACTATGCTTGATTTTTCTTAGTGTGTTACAGATCTTATATTTCTTCGTATCTACGATATACTCAAAGTCACCAATCAGTTCTACGACTTCGCCCTGGAACCCTTTTTTGAACAAATACACACCATAATCCGGAGCACTTTCATCGAAAATACCGCTGGTTCCATATAAATTGTATCTCTCCATACCATGCTCTATGCAATAATTCATCATTTTCCAATGCATCGCATAAGGAGCCGCAAATCGCATATACTTTTCATACACACCACTCATCAGACACAACACTTCTTTTCCATAAGTAAAGAAGATGCCACTGGCAAGATCTAAGACCTGACCGTCTTCCTGAATCATTTGATTGGCTTCCTCCAGTTTTTTATGCAACTGATCCACTTGTTCTTGGGCCAAATCCATCTTCTTTTGAATCTTAGGACTTTCCTGTTTTTCTAAGCGCTTTTTTGATGTTTCGACAATAGCTTCCTGTTTTTGAAGATCGTCCATCAAATCCTTTTTATAATCATCTAAATTGATTGTCGCATTCAAAAACTTCACATAACCTGCATCATGAAACGCATCATACAAGCGATGATGATATTCATCATCTCTTCCCTGAAAGCCTCGCCGCTTCCCAGTCTGTTTTAATACTTTTTCATAAATTTCGATTTGATCACGTGAAAGCTCATGAACCTGTACATTATATTTCTGTGCTTTCTTGATACTTCGAACCGTTTTTTTTCAAAACTGCTTCATCAGTTCTCTGGTGTTTTTCCTTTTAAAGGAATGGTATAAATTCATCGTGGCTCTCGGCTTAAATCTATACCTCGCGTAAAACCTTCATGACGATACCCCAATTTTTTCAACAAGGACACTACATCCCGATTGTCAAAATCCCCTTCCACTACATTACCATCTAAATCATGTGGTACATAAGGTACATAGGGATCAATATGCAGGTAGATACAGTTTTTCTTCTTTAAAAATGCGATTAAATGCTCATGAAAAAAAGTGACCTGTTCTTCGTCCTTATAATCCAACAATGGTCCTCGTAATGCCTGTACCAATGTTCCATTCATAAAGATAGGAAGCACCGATAACATCGAGCCGGCAATAATTTTCCCACTTTCATCTTTGATACCGACATAATACGTTGAAAAACCTTTGGCTTCCCGCATTTGTGCCATATTGGATGTCTGCCAGAAATTACATAACGGATGTGTAATGGCAAACGCATCAAATTCTTCCTTCGTCAATTCTGTAAATTCTATGAGATAGATTCCCCCTTATCTTTTTATCTCTGATTTTATCACACAAAAAAGAGGGAATCATCTTTTTATGGAAATCTTGATGATCTACTGAATGTACAATTCTTTTCAATTTATTCACATATTTTAATTCTTTTGACTCATACATTAAAATCAAAAAAAAATTAAAGTGCTTTTGATAGTTTTTTGATTTTTTATCGTATTAAATAGTAGTACTTATTTTTTTCCGGAATAGAAATAGTGCTGATACAGGATTCATTTATAAAAAGAAAAGAAGGTGATATTTTGACAATGAATCCCTATGATCTCTGTTTAAAGGAAGTCCTTTCCCATAAACAGTATTTTGCCGATTTGTTTTCTTTCGTCTATTTTAAGAAGGATTTACTTCTGAATCCAGACAAGCTTTCGCTCTACGACAAGGAAACGCATCATGATCTTGGTTTTCGTAAGGAAAATGATTTATTGATGTTTTATGATGACAAGTTCTTTCTCCATCCTGAATTTCAGAGAAAGAAGGATCCCTACATGCCTGTTCGCATCTTAAACTACAAGTATACCGGTATCCGTCAACAGATCAAGATTGATACCAAACTCCGGTATATTCCCTGACCCTTTACATGGGCGAATCAAGATGGGAACATCGTAAGAGATTGTATGAGTGCATACACAAAAGCGACTGGAACAAAGATGAAATTCCTGATTATGAGATGAAGTTGTTTGATATCAATACGGATTCTATCGATTTCATATGTCTTTATTTACAGAAATCGCATTAAACATGTTATCTGAAGGTTTACATCATAATCTGATTGCCGATATTACAAGACTTAGCTTAGATGATTTTTAAAACTATCTACACACTAAAAAGGCACGATGTGCCTTTTTAGGTTATATAATCTTAATTTTCTTATCATTCTTTATAACTTTCATTTTCCGTTGATAAAACAAACACTGCCTGACTTCCACCTTGCGCAACATCCTGTACCATTTTTTTCACAGTAAATGATGCATCATACAAATAGGCTTGTGTTTCATCAATATAAGCGATATATGAAAAATCTGAATCAAAAGGAAATACAAGTGCATAACAGTTTTCCTGAGATTGTTTTTCTAAAGAAATATTGTATGAAAACTCATCACTTTGTCTTTCCACATTAAACTCTGAAAATACGGCACTACCAGGATTTGCTTTATTAATTTCAAGACAAGTCACTAAAGAAAAGCCTTTGGCATTGATGTCTGGCTTGCTGAAATAAGCAATATTATCGGCCGTTTCCTCTGGAATTTCTTCCGTTTCCGGAATATTTGTTTTCTGTGCTAAAGCCGGTACATTGACAAAAGAGGTTTTTGTATAATCAATATCAAATGTCTTTTCTATATCATCGATCATAGCATTTAAGTTTTCCATAGACTCTTTTAACAATGGAATGGAGTCAAAACGCAAGGTCTGATCTTCCTGCACCTGTAATATCCCACTGGCAGTATCCTGTGAAATGAAATTACCATCTTCTAAAATCATTTCTGTATATTTCATATCATACTTTGTAAATCCGGCATCCGTTGATGTCAGCTCCAGTGATTTTTGCTTAGTTCTTCCTAATGCCGCTTCCGTTTCCATTGTATATCGATATACGATATACGGCTTATCCTTTGCATCCATTTGAAAGCTTAAAACACATTCCTGCTGATCTCCATATTTATGGATCGTCAATTAGGTTACCGCTTTCATTCAAATATCTCTCGATTTGATCGTATGTAATCGTCCAAAAGTCTAAAGAAGTTGATGGACTACACCCAATACAACCTAGACACAGAAGAAGACAAAAGCACACTTTTTTTATTGTTTTCATACCTATCCTTTCTATAAGCTGCCTTTTTTTCTTCGCAAGCAAAAAAAGGATCAAAGCTCTCCTTCGATCCTTTCTAATTGTTTTTTTACTTTTTCAACAAAGATTCATTCCAGTGTTTGTTTGGTTCTACACCTAAGAAATCAGCTACCGTGCTGGCAATATTTGACAATCCTAAAGAATCATCCTGTTTTAATTCAACATCGGCCCCATATACGATGAATGGTACACGATTCAATGTATGTGAAGTTTTAGCCTTGATTGGCGCCCCTTCTTTTTTCGGTTTGTCATACATCTCATCAGCATTTCCGTGATCGGCTGTCACTAACAAGATACCGTTAACTTTATCAACCGCTTTGATCAATCTAGCCAAAGCCAAATCGACAGATTCAACACCAATGATCGTAGCCGGAAGACTTCCTGTATGTCCTACCATATCTCCATTTGGATAGTTGGTACGTAAGAAATCATACTGTTGGCTTTCAATGGCTTCTATCAGCTGATCGGTAATTTCGGCCGATTTCATCCAAGGACGCTGCTCAAATGGAATGACATCACTAGGAATTTCCACATAGGTTTCCAAAGCTTCATCGAATTTTTCAGAACGGTTTCCATTCCAGAAGTAAGTTACATGTCCGTATTTCTGTGTTTCGGAAATCGCATATTCTTTGATTCCGTGTTTGCACAATTCTTCTGTCAAAGTATATTTGATTTTTGGTGGTTCTGTCAGATATTTATGTGGAATATCCAGATCGGCATCATATTGCAGCATACCGGCATACATCACATTCGGCTTGCGTACACGATCGAATTTATCGAAGCTTTCATCCGTATCAAATGCTAAAGAAATTTCCTGAGCACGGTCACCACGGAAGTTAAACAGAATTACACTATCGCCATCTTCGATGGTTCCAACCGGCTTACCGTCTTTGGCAATGACAAAGCCCGGCAGATCCTGGTCGATCACACCTAATTCTTCACGATATGTTTCAATGGCTTGTGTAGCACTTTCAAACTGACGACCATCACCTAATACGTGAATATGCCATCCTTTTTCAACCATACCCCAGTTAGCTTCGTAACGGTCCATCGTGATCTGCATACGTCCACCACCACTGGCAATGCAGGCATGGAATGTATCATCATTCAACCCGTTCATGAAGTTTTCAATATCATCCACATACGTCAATGCGCTGGTTTCCGGAACATCACGTCCATCTAATAATGCATGTACTCGAACTTCATGAATTCCTTCTTTTTTGGCCTGTTCGATCAAAGCCTTTAAGTGATTGATATGAGAATGTACGTTTCCATCACTTAAAAGACCAATGAAATGCATCGTGTGGCCTTTGGCATTTTCTACTAATTCTTTCCATGTTTTGGATTCAAACATTTCTTTTGTATCGATATTTTCATTGACAAGCTTGGCACCCTGAGAATAGATTTGTCCACATCCAATCGCATTGTGACCAACCTCGGAGTTCCCCATATCTCCATCGCTTGGCAAACCAACGGCCAAACCATGAGCACGCAACTGCGTATGAGGGCATTCTTTCCATAATTTGTCTAAAGTGGGTTTATTTGCTAGGGCAACGGCATTTCCAAATTCACTGGCATTGATTCCGACACCGTCCATAACCACTAAGATTACAGGTCTTTTGTTCATATTTGTTCCTCCATTTTATCGACATAAATATACCACTAACCATCACTAAATTCAATGTAATATGCCTGGACTAACCGGCAATCCATCCACCATCAACAACTAAGGTATCGCCATTGATATACTGTGATTCATCGCTGGCTAAAAAGAGCGCGGCAGCCGCAATATCTTCCGGCACTCCAGGCTGTGGTGCTGCTGCCAAAACCTTTTGTACTCGTGCATACCCACTTGGATTAGGCATTCCCATGGAATTGGCAATTTCCGTTTGAATACCGCCGGGCGCAATCGCATTGCATCGAATATGATCCGGAATATACATGAATGCGGTATTTCTGGTCATCGCCAACAAAGCTGCCTTACTGGCACAATAAATAGCACCGGCAGCTGTTCGCATACCACCGACACTGGCCACATTGATGATATTGCCATGACCTTGTTCCTTAAAAAGAGAAACTGCTTTTCGCATGGCACACATCGGTCCATATACATTGACCTTCATCACTTGTTCATACTTTTCATCTGTGGCATCCCCTATACCGGACATATCATCCATGATGCCGGCATTGTTGACCAAAACATCCAGCTTTCCAAAATGTTGAACGGCCAGTTCGATCATCTTTTCATTATCTTCTTTTTTGGATACATCGCCCTGGAAAACCAGCACCTGCCCCTTTTCCTGTGCCAGACTTTCCTTTAAAGCATCCAATCTTTCCTTCCTTCGAGCGACAGCCACAACAAAAGCTCCTTCTTTTACAAAACGCTCCACAATGGCTTTTCCCATACCGGAACTGGCTCCTGTTACTACGATTGATTTATCTTTTAGACGCATTTTCTATGCCTCCCTTCTACCTTTTATTATATCGTAAATCCCACAAAAAAAGCGCCCTAAGACGCTTATTTGACAAGAGGTGTGGCACTGGCTTTTTGACGGCCCCACATCTTTTCTCCCTTTGTATTCCATATACCGATTCCGGTAACAGAGCATAGAATAGAAAAGACAGGTACCAGGAATATAAACCAACAATAGGGAATGTAGGAAGCATCCACATTGAGCACGCTCATAACATAAATAGTCGCAACACCCCAGGGAACGATCGGTGCACTTAAAGTACCGGCATCTTCCAACGTTCTTGATAAGACCTTACGATGGATTCCCATGCGATCAAAAGCTTCTTCAAACGTTTGTTCGGTAACAATGATCGATACAATTTGTCCACCAGCAGCCAAGAAATTCACCACATAACAGTAAATCAATGTCGTAAACACTAAAACAACGCGGTTTTTGATAAACTTCAATAATACATTGCGCGCAATGACATCCAGGATACCGGTCGAAGTGATGACCGCACCCATGACAGAAGCCATCATAAAGATACCCAACAATTCCATCATGCTGGTGACACCGCCACGATTTAACATCGGATCGACAATCGCAACCCCAGTTTCAATACTAAAACCATTAAACGCATAATTCATCAAATCGACAAAGCCTACACCTTGAAAAACCATGGCAAAAATAGCACTGATGATAACGGTCAAGCCCATCCCCAAAATTGCCGGCATCTTAAATACAGAAACCAGTAAAACTAGAATGGCCGGAAGAATCAAGATCAATGACATATTAAAGTGCTCTTGTAATGTGGACATGATCAGCTGCGACTGACTGGCATCCATAGATCCGGCGCCAAAGGTAAAACCGGCAATCGCAAATAAAACGATCGCAATCAAGGCTGCCGGCAGTGTTGTATACATCATTGATCCGATATGATCGTATAATGGAACCTTACTGACACCACTTGCCATATTGGTCGTATCCGATAACGGCGACATTTTATCACCTAACCAGGCTCCGGATACGATAGCACCTACTACAAGTGGAATGGATATATCAGTCGTCATGGCAATACCAACCATCGCCAATCCCATCGTGGCCACCGAACCAAAAGAGGTCCCGGTAAAAATCGAAGTGACACCGCTCAAAATAAAAGCAAGCGGCACCAGGATCGTCGGTGAAATCAGCTCCATACCATAATACATTAAAGCCGGAACTGTTCCCGAAGCCATCCATATCCCAACTAACATGCCTACCATTAAGACAATTAAGAAAGTTGGCGTACTGTCCGCAATTACATTTTTGATCGTTTTTTCAATTTCATCCCAGGAAATTCCCAAAGCCAGGGCAATGCCTACCGCAACGACTGCTCCTAAAAAAATGGAAATCGTCGTGTTTACCCCCAGGTTGATCAAAACCACCAAGACCGCAATGATCAACAAAAATGATGTTAACGCAAATAACGTCGTTGGCTCTTTTCTTACTCTTTTCATATCTCTCATCCTTTCTTTAATTCATCACACAAAAATCGTAAGGCACTTTCCATTCGTGCTTTTCGATATGGCACCGAAGTAAAACGATGCTCAGCTCCTGAAACGATCAACAAATCCGCTTGGTCACCATACATGTCTTTGAGCTTTCGTGAAACATCACATGAAGCAGTGATATCCTGATCGCCATGAACCAGATTGACCCGCTTATCAAATTGTGAAGCAATCGCATATGGATCGATACGCAGACAATCTTTATAAAAATCAACGGATAGACGAAGTCCTTCCACATCCGCATACCCTTTTTCTTCAATATCCGATACATCCTGTCCACAAAGATTCTTTTCACGCATGTTATAGACAAGATCCAGCGCCGGACACCATAAGCTTAACGCCTTAACCTTTTCTTTTTTTAATCCGGCTACCATACTGGCCACACAACCACCTAAGGATAAACCATGCAGGGCAATTCGTGATGAATCCACAAAAGGTAATGCATCTACATAGTCCAGGATATCGAATCCATTCTGTACCTCACGAGATACCGTAATATCTTCAAAGCAACCATCGCTTTCTCCGCTACCTAAAAAGTCAAACCGCACTGAGCCGATTCCTTTTTCACATAATCGCCTGGAAAGCTCTGTATGCACAAAGTTGATCTCATTTCGATCGTCTTGAAAGCCATGAAACAAGATCACAAACGGAATCTTTTCATCCCTGTTTTCCGGTACATGCATCATGCCGCGCAAGGTATAGCCCATACTGCTGATTTCTACATATTTTTCCATACCGTTTCCCTTCCTAAAATCTTCCTTATTTTGCACCTAAATATCATTTTTGTCAACATTTCGTGAATATATGTTCTTGCTTTATGAACATTTTTATATTCTACTTCTTTTTCAGTTTGCACTTTTTAAGAAGTAAAATTTTTTTGTATAAACTCCCTTTATCTAAAGGAGGTGTCCAAAAAGGTCTCGATTTTGACCTTGTTTTTTTATCTAAAATCGATATACTAGAAGTACAGTTAATAAAAATAGTTGAATGTTCAACTATTTTTTTGGATAGATAAAGGAGAATGCATCATGAAAGTTATCAAACGAAGCGGTGAAGAAGTCATTTTTGATGTCCATAAGATTGAAAATGCTATTCGAAAAGCCAACAAAGCAACTTCTCACTCTCAAATGAGTGAGGCAACCATTTTAAAGATTTCCAAGCAGGTAGAAGCCCAGTGCGAAGCCATGAAGCGAAGCCCCAGTGTAGAAGAAATTCAGGATATGGTAGAAACCGCCATTATGAAAGAACAATATTATTCGGTGGCACACAACTATATTACCTATCGTTATGAAAGAGCCTTGGTTCGTAAAGCCAACTCAACTGACCAGCAAATTTTAAGCTTGTTGGAAAGAAATAATGAAGAAGTAAAACAGGAAAACTCCAACAAAAACCCTTTGGTCAACAGCGTACAGCGTGATTACATGGCCGGCGAAGTTTCTAAAGATATCACAAAGCGTTTCTTATTACCGCAGGATATCATCGAAGCTCATGAGCAGGGATTGATTCACTTTCATGATTCAGACTACTTTGCCCAGCACATGCATAACTGCTGCTTAGTGAACCTGGAAGATATGTTACAAAATGGAACTGTCATTTCGGAAACCATGATTGAAAAACCACACAGCTTTTCAACCGCATGTAACATTGCGACCCAGATTATCGCACAGGTGGCAAGTTCGCAATACGGAGGACAAAGTATCACCTTGTCTCATTTAGCTCCTTTTGTACAAATCAGCCGTGAAAAGGCTCGCAAAGAAGTCAAAGATGAGTTTGAAGCCATGAACATGGATGTCAGCGAAGAAAAAATCAATCAGATTGCTGAAATGCGTGTACTTCGTGAGATTGAAAAAGGGGTACAGATGATCCAGTACCAGGTCATCACTTTAATGACAACCAACGGACAAGCTCCATTCGTAACCGTATTCATGTACCTGGACGAAGTCGAAGAAGGACAAACCCGCGATGACTTGGCTTTGATCATCGAAGAAGTTCTGAAACAAAGAATGCAGGGTGTAAAAAACGAAAAAGGCGTTTGGATCACTCCAGCTTTCCCAAAACTGATCTATGTTTTAGAAGAAGACAACATTCATAAAACAAGCAAATACTACTATTTGACAGAATTAGCTGCCAAGTGTACTGCCAAACGTATGGTTCCGGACTACATCTCTGAAAAGATGATGAAACAGCTTAAAGTTGATCAAAACGGAGATGGACAATGTTATCCATGTATGGGATGCCGTTCTTTCTTAACACCCTATGTGGATGAAAATGGAAAGCCAAAATATTACGGACGCTTTAACCAGGGCGTTGTTACAATCAACCTTGTTGATGTAGCCTGCTCTTCCAAGGGCGATGAAAAACGCTTCTGGAAGATCATGGATGAAAGACTGGATCTTTGTTACAGAGCATTGATGTGTCGTCACAACCGATTAAAGGGCACGCCAAGTGATGTAGCACCTATTTTATGGCAAAACGGCGCCTTAGCTCGACTGGAAAAAGGCGAAACGATTGATAAGTTATTATATGGCGGATACTCTACAATCTCCTTAGGCTATGCCGGACTTTGTGAATGTGTACAATATATGACCGGTGTTCCTCACACAGAAGAGCCGGGTACAAGCTTTGGATTAAAAGTAATGCAGTATTTAAACGATGCCTGTGCCAAATGGAAAAAAGAAAACAACATGGATTTCTCTTTATACGGAACACCAATGGAATCGACAACCTATAAGTGTGCCAAAAAACTGCAGGATCGCTTTGGCATTATTCCAAAAGTAACCGATAAAAACTACATCACAAACAGCTATCATGTACACGTAACTGAGGAAATCAACGCCTTTGACAAACTAACTTTTGAAGCACAGTTCCAGAAATTATCACCAGGTGGTGCCATCAGCTATGTAGAAGTACCAAATATGGAAAATAACATTCCGGCTGTATTGGCAGTAATCGAGCATATCTATGATCACATCATGTATGCCGAATTAAATACGAAGAGCGACTATTGCCAGATTTGTGGATATACCGGAGAAATTCAGATCGTAGAAGACGAAAACCACAAGCTGGTATGGGAATGCCCGAACTGCGGAAACCGCGACCAGGAAAAAATGAATGTAGCCCGTCGTACCTGTGGTTATATTGGAACACAGTTCTGGAATCAGGGACGTACACAGG